>JBAVLE010000349.1:0-14882 GCA_049688735.1 Candidatus Angelobacter sp.
GATCTCCACTGATGTTCTGCTGTCCAGGTTTCCCGTGGGTTCATCGGCCAGCAGGATTGCCGGCTTGTTCACCAGCGCGCGCGCAATCGCCACGCGCTGCTGCTGTCCGCCGGAAAGCTGTGAAGGGAAGTGGTCCATGCGCTGTCCCAATCCCACCAGCTCAAGCACTTCCTTTGCCCGCATCTGCCGCTGCTCTTTTGCCATCTGCGCATAGAGCGTTGGAAGTTCCACATTCTCCAGCGCCGTGGTGCGTGAGAGCAGGTTGAATCCCTGGAAGACAAATCCGAGCTTGCGATTGCGAATGGCCGCCAGCTGCTTCTTGTCCAGGCTGGAAACGTTCGTCCCTTCCAGGATGTATTGCCCGCTGCTCGGTTTATCCAGACAACCCAGCATATTCATAAACGTCGATTTGCCGCTGCCGCTGGATCCCATGATCGCCACAAACTCTCCCGGCTGAATGGTCATATCAACGCCGCGCAGCGCATGCACCTTGGTCTCGCCCAGATCGTAAAACTTGTGCACATCCTGCACCTGAATTACTGGATTGCCACTTACCGGAAGTTCCTGCTTCATCACTTCATTTTTCAATTCGATTTGTGCCAGCGTTGCCATAAGATCCTCTCCTGTTTCTCGCTTTATGCCCGATCTACTCGCAAAGGTCGTTCTCTTTCTTTGCGTCTTTAGCGACCTTTGCGGTAAATCGTCTTTGTCCGTGTCCCCGTGCTTCCGTGGCAGGTTTACCGTCCGCCTCTTCCACCGCCAGCTCCACGCGTTGCACCCATTCCAGGCGCTGCTGAAGTCGTTGCAGCAGTCTTGTTGGCAGCCGCCGACCCGGTTACCACCTGGTCTTGCGGATTCAGTGAGCCCTTGATTACCTGCGCTACTTCCGTCGTGGTGTGGTCAGTAATGCCCAGCTTGATTTGCACCGGCTGAACTGACTTGTCCGCATTCAGCTTCCAGACGACTGCAGTAGTGGCCTGTTTTCCATTGGTTTGCTGGCCAGAGGCTTGCTGCGTCCCCTTTCCACCTTTGCGTGCTCCGCCCGCCGCCGCGATTCCGGCTTTCTGGTAAAGATCGCTGATCTGCTGCGCCGTGAGATCCGGAGTAAAGCGCAACGCTCCGTTGGGAACCTTCACCACATCAGTCGCCGTGGCTACAGGGACGGTTACATAAGCCGTCATGCCCGGAAAAAGCTTCATGTCGGGATTAGCGAAATCCACCACCGTCGTGTAGGTAACAACGTTCTGCACGGTCGTGGCGTTCAGCCGCACCGCGGAAACTTTTCCCTTGAACGTGTCTTTGGGAAACGCATCCACTTTAAAGCTGACTTCCTGGCCGGCTTGGATCGTACCCACATCGCTTTCGTCCGTACTCACGTAAACCTGCATCTTGGTCAAGTCCTGCGCAATGGTGAAAAGCGTAGGCGCTTGCAAAGAAGCAGCCACCGTCTGGCCCACATCAACGCTGCGCGCAATCACCGTACCGTCGATAGGTGAACGAATAGTCGTGTAATCCAGATTGGCCTGCGCAATCTTGACTGCCGCAGAGTTCTGCTGCACCTGGGCCGCCGCCTGCGTTACCGCAGCCTTGGCCGCTCCCACGGCAGCATCTGCGCTCTGTGAGGTTGCGCGTGCGCTATCCAGTTGCTGCGTTGGAACTATCCCTTGCTGGGCCAGCACGGTATAGCGATTAAGGTCCAGCTTCGCCTGCACCGCTGCTGCGTTAGCTTTATCCAGGTTCGCCTTGGCCGCCACCAGATTTGCCTGCGCATTGGCCAGATTGGCCTGCGCCTGCAGCAGCGCGCCTTTAAACAGCGCCGGATCGATCTGCGCGATCACCTGGTCTTTTTTCACGTGTGAGTTGAAGTCGGCAGACAGAGTCTGGATGGTCCCAGATACTTGTGAGCCCACTTGCACCGTGGTCACCGCGTTGATCGTGCCCGTGGCCTGGACGACGTTTTGTATGTCGCCCTTCTGCACCTTCTCCGTGAAATATTGCGGCGTGTTTTTGCTCTCATACTTGAAAGCCGTTAGCAGCCCAATGGCTGCCAGAAGCACGCCAATAATCGTCCATTTGTTTTTTATGATTTTCATCTTCCAACCCCCAGGCCGCGTTTCCGGCCTCTGTAGGTAGAAACCCGAAATAGGGCGGATCAGCGTAAACACTGGGTAAGACGAGGGTTAAGAATTATCTAGTTGGTTAATTCGTAAGGGTAATGAATTTGTGAAGGAGTTAACGGAACTTTACGATAGGCAGCCTTTGTCTTTAAGCTCCGTTTAGACGAGAATGCACCCTCTTTCGGAAGGTGCCATCCTGAACCGGAGCACCGCAAAGCGCATAAAAATGTCCCCAGCATGATGCGACAGTGAAGGATTGGCTCCGCCACTGCTCGGGATAACAAGCACCAAGTTTCGAATGTGCGAGACACTTAAGAGGGCACGACTTGAGCGATCTGCCTCGAGGAAGGGACCGCGAAGTCGTGGCGTAACACTTTTCACGTTCCTTGCGCTGCAGGCGCGCGCGCAGAGGAGCCTAAAAGCAACTAAAATGATGGTCTGGCTCGGCGGAAAAGCGTGCAGACGGGCGTCCAAATTAATCTTCCTAATCAGCTTGCTACGCGCATCTTTGCGGGTTATAGTTCGCTCGTGATGATCTCTTCTGGCTCTCAAAACTCGTGTTGTTGCCCGCCGTGCCCGCATGCGCACATCGGCGGCTGGGGGCTATGAGTTAAGAAAGTTTTAAGCAAATCAACATCGACTCCCCGCTGCTGACGCAGCGGTTTTGTTTTTAGCTAGCAGCTAGTGGCTAGTGGCTAAAAGCTATTCCATGAACCTCGACAAAACCACGGACGCTTCAATCAACCACCGCGCTCTGCTGGTGAATGCCTGCCGCCTTGTGATCAAGGTCGGCACAGGGGTGGTATGCAACGCGGACAATGAATTTGATCCGCTGCAAACCGCTGCAATCGCCAACAGTATCGCCCGGCTGGTAAAGGAAGGCCGGCAAGTCGTGCTGGTCAGTTCCGGCGCGGTAACTCTGGGCGCGGCGGAGTTGGGAATCCACCGCAGCCGCCTCAAAGATGCCAGCGTCACTCGCGCCTGCGCGGCCGTAGGCCAGTGCAAGCTGATGCAGGCTTACGCGGAATCATTTCGCCCACATGGAATCAAAGTCGCGCAGGTGCTTGTAACAGAAGATGACTTCAGCGACTTGAAGCGCTACAGCATTCTGCGCCAGACTTTTGAACGTCTGCTGAAGCTGGGCGCGGTTCCGATTGTGAATGAGAACGATACGGTCACGAATATTTACACAGAGCAAGCACCGGTATTTCGCGACAATGATCGTCTGGCCGCTCTCGTTGTAAGCAAGCTCGATGCCGACGCGCTTGTCCTGCTCTCCAACGTCGACGGCCTTCTTTACAGTCCGAACGGTGATCTCGCGAATGCGACGGCTATAGCCATGGTCACTGAAATTACTGCTGCCATTCGCAACTCCGCGCGCGGTACATCCGCCACCGGACGAGGGGGCATGACCGCCAAACTTGACGCGGCAGAGATCGCCATGCAAGCCGGCGGAATGGTGGTGATCGCCAATGGAAAGGCTTCCGGCATCCTGGAACGGGTCTTTCAAGGTGAGGAAGTGGGCACGCTTTTTCTGCCCGGATCTCGCATGGCGGGCAAGCGGCGCTGGCTGGCTTTTGCCACAACCGTCCGCGGGCAGGTCTCCATCAATACCAACGCAGCCAAGGCGTTGCTGTATCGGCAAGCCAGCTTGCTGATCTCCGGAGTCACGGCGTCTGAAGGAGAATTTTCCGTCGGACAGGTGATTGCCGTGGTTGATCCTGAAAAGAATATCATCGGCAAAGGGATTACCGAACTCGGCAGCCAGCAGCTTGCGGCAAAGCTCTCTTCCGACGAAAGTCGGCGTGGTGTGCTGGTGCGCCGTGAAAATTTTCTGATCCTCTCAGTGAAGGAAACGAATGTCCAGCGCAGCGGAGTCTAAAAATCCGGAATCGATCTCAGCCCAGGTGCAGGCCGCGCGCCGAGCTGCGCGTGAGCTGGCGAGGCTTTCAACTGATCAGCGAAACCAGATCCTGCTTACCGCCGCCGATCTCCTCGAAAAGCGCGAAGCTGAAATTCTCAAAGCCAACGATGAAGACTGCGAAGCTCTGGAGCGGGAACTCGCAACGTCCGCTGCTTCTGCTCCGCTCATGAAGCGGCTCAAGACGTCCTCTGCCGGCACCAAGGACATGGCGCGACAGGTTCGCGATGTTGCCCGGCTGGAAGATCCGGTTGGTCGCGTGCTTGCCACCACAGAACTGGATGACGGCCTCACGTTGCAAAAGGTTTCCTGCGCTCTTGGCGTGGTAGCGGTGATTTTTGAGTCGCGTCCGGATGTTGTGCCGCAGGTCGGCTCGCTGGCCATTAAGACCGGCAACGGCCTGGTGCTCAAAGGAGGCGCTGAAGCGCGGCAAACCAACCGCGTTCTGGTATCCATCTGGTATGAAGCGCTTGGCGCCGTCAGCCCCTCCTTCCGACCCGCAATCTGCGCTCTTACTGACCGCGCTGACGTGGCGCGGATTCTTGAAATGGACCGCGACATTGACCTCGTCGTCCCGCGAGGATCCAGCGAGTTTGTGAACTACGTCTTCGAGCACAGCCGCATTCCGGTGCTTGGCCACGGCAGTGGCATTTGCCACATCTATGTCGATTCCGCCGCCGATCTTAGGATGTCCCAGGAAGTCATTATCGACGCCAAGGTTCAATATCCAGCGGCCTGCAATTCCGTGGAGAAGGTCTTAGTGCATCAGAGTGTCGCCCAGGAATTCCTTCCAGCGCTCGTCGCCTCTTTGCAATCTGCCGGAGTTGAAGTCCGTGGCTGCGCGCGCACAAGCAAGTTATTGCCAAACAACCAGATCGTCCCCGCTACTGAGCAAGACTGGCACACTGAATACGGCGATCTCAAAATTACGGTGAAGATCGTAAACTACATGGCCGAGGCGATCGAGCATATAAATCATTACGGCTCCCGCCACACTGAAAGTATCCTGACCAAAGATCAACACTCCGCCGAGCTATTCATGGATGAAGTCGACGCCGCCAGCGTCTTTCACAACGCTTCAACCCGCTTTGCCGATGGCTTCCGCTATGGCCTGGGCGCTGAGTTGGGAATCAGCAACAGCAAGCTTCATGCTCGCGGGCCGGTGGGATTGGAAGGCCTGCTCACCTACAAATATAAATTGCACGGCAGCGGCCAGATGGTAGGCGAATACGCCGCCGGCAAACGCACTTTCAAGCATCGTCGCCGCTGAGCTATAGCTAGTTTGGGCAGCACAAATCTGTCTTCAACTTAAGCATATTCCTTATGGATTTACATGCCTGGTTTAGATAGACTCACAGCCAATTTGCTCTTAAAGGAACTATATGGTCCGCCGGGAGTATCTGGTTTTATCCTTTTTTGCGCTTCTAGGCCTGCCGTTGGCCTGCCAACAGCCGGCGCCTGCTCCAGCAAGCGGCCCTTGCGCCATGCCGGTTTTTACCCGGATCGTAAATGAGCCCAATCTCTTCAATGAGCAGCAAGAGGAATGGCTGGGCGATGCGATGGATGCCGAGATACGCCGGGATTTCAATATCATCGAAGATCCGGATGGCTATCTGCAAAAACTTGGCGAGCGATTGCTGGCGCAACTGCCGCCTACGGCGGTGCACTACCGTTTCGTCATCATTGACTCACCGGAGCTGAATTCCTTTGGTGTTGCCGGCGGAAGGATTTATATCCACCGCAGAATGATTGCCTTCACGCAGAATGAAGCCGAGCTTTCGGCACTGATTGGTCACGAAATCGGGCACGCCGCAACTCATCAGGTCGCCATTCAGGTGTCTGGCTGGCTGCGCGAACTAGGTGTTACCAGCCTGGGCGATCGCCAGGATGTGGTCCTCAAGTGGAACTTTTTCAAAGATAACGCTGCCAGACTCAAGGAGAGAGGCGGCGTCAAGCGCTTTCGCGACGAACAGCTCATTGCTGACCGGGTCGGCCTCTACGCCATGACTCGCGCCGGCTACGATCCCACGAATTTCGTTGAATTTACTGACCGCTCCCTGCAGACCAAAGGCAAGACCGGCGGTTTCTGGTCAGATTTCTTCGGCGCTACCAGTTTTGAATCCAAACGCCTGCGCGAAGCGATCAAGAACGCACCCATGCCGGAAAACTGCATTACGTCGTACGCTCCCGATGCAGCCCGCTTTGCCAAATGGCAGCAGGATGTGATTGCTTCAAAGAGTGTCACGGCCAAGGCAGAGCTTCCCGGGCTGGTCCGCAAAATAGGACTGCAGCCGCCTTTGCGAAGCGACATTTATCAGATTCAATTCAGCCCTGACGGAAAATACATGCTGGCGCAGGATTACAGCAGCGTTTTTGTCCTCACGCGCGAACCACTGGCCAACGTCTTCCGCATTGACGCTTCTGATTCGCATGCCGCGCAGTTCTCGCCCGACTCGAAAGGCATCGTCTTCTATGACAAGGAGCTTCGGGTCGAAAAATGGGACATTGCCACCCAGCAGCGGACCTCCCTTCATGCCCTGACCGTGCCTGAGTGCTTCCAGAGCAGCCTCTCTCCTTCTGGTGAATACGTGGCCTGCGTGGACATATCTCCTGAGTACGATTTTGGATTGCAGCTGATTGAGGTCAGCACCAACAAGGTTGTTTATTCCCGCAAGAGGTTTTACTCGCCGTACTGGACTGAAGTTTTTTCTCTTTTCACAGCGCGCTTGCTGGGGGAAGCATCAAACATTTTTCAGCTGCGCTTCTCTCCTGACAGCCGCTACTTCGTTATCGGTCATCGCACGGCTTCACTGGCTTACGACCTTAAGAACAATGCTGAAGTGCATCTGCCCTCGCGATTTCATGAACTGCTGAGCTTTACATTTGCTTTTGTCTCCTCCGATGAAATCGCGGGGGTGGTGGCGGATGGCGGACATTTGGACAAGCTGGTACGCGCGCACTTTCCTTCCGGTGAAAAAATAGATGAATTCAAGCTGGGTACTTATGGCGATCTTTACAGCACCAGCCAGAGTGATTACCTGCTGATGCGGCCTGCTTCAATATTTCCTGTGGGAATTGTTGACCTGAAGGCGCGAAAGCTTTCCAAGGTGTTCAAAAGTCCCGGCTTTGCCATCTATGATCAGTTCTTCGCGGGCGAACAGACCAGTGGTGAAATCGCCCTCTTCTCCGCTTCTGATCAGAAGCGGCTGGGACACATCCAACTGCCGGACAGCCCTTTGGCCAGCTCCAAGACATCGGCCTTCTCTTCCGACGGCAAATGGCTGGCCGTCTCCGGCGGCACTCGCGGCTCACTTTGGCAACTCGAAACGGGAGAACGAATCTTCTTTACCCATTCCTTTGAGGGCGCTTACTTTGACCAGGACCAGTTGATCGCCAAATTTGCCAAGGAGAATACAGACCCCTCGCGCGTCTTCCAGCTCGACCCGGCCAGCAAAGGCACTAAAAAACTCTACGATATTGCCAATGATGAAACGCGTATCTGGCAGCAAGGCCGTGTACTGATCAAATTGCGCCCGGAAAAAGAAAAGGAAAACAAGAACCTATTTCTCCGCGGTAATTCAATCATGGAAGTCCGCGACGTGAAGACCAACGCGCTTTTATGGGAGAGAAAAATCGGCAAGGCCTGGCCAAGGTTCTTCTGCAGCCAGGACGTGTTGACCATGGTGATCAAGGACCTTGACAGCATGAAAGCCGCAGCCAAAGAAGACCCCAACATTCATAAAGCGCTCAACGCCATTGACTCCAAGCGCGACGCCTATCTTCTCCAGGCTTTTGAAGTCGCCACCGGTAAACCATTGGGAGCTGTCCTGGTGGATACCGGCAAGCTCTCATTCCGTGTCCGCTGGGCGCTTACGGTTGGCGATACAGTTCTTGTCGCGGACTCACAGAACCGCACACTCGTTTACTCGCTCAAAACGGGACTGCAGCGCGGGAAGGTGCTGGGCTATGTCTGGGCCGCGTCACCTAAGGGAGATCGAATGCTCGTGGAAGATGGCCACGGCCAGAGTGAGATGTACGATACGTTGACCTTGCAATCCCTGGCGCATTACGGCTTTCCGTCGCGCATTTCTGACGCCGAGTTTACAGGGGACGGTAAGACGCTGATGGTTTTAACATCCGACCAGACGGTCTATCAATTCAATGCAAATGCCGGCGCACAGGCGACCGCGCGAGTGGAAGAAACAACCAAGTAGAGAACCCGACTGCTAAAAGGCAAATCAGCGCTGGTTCTCTTTCGCTGGTTCAATCTGCACAAACTGCCAGCCAAAACGTCCTTTAATGCAGAGATTGCCGTGTGTTACTGAATGGTCCAGCGGCGAGGTGACCTTCACGATTTTGTCATCCTGCTCATGCACGGTGAGATTGCAGCCCACGCCGCAGTAAGGGCAGATCGTCGTCGTCTGTTCCTGGCGTGATTCATCCCATGTGCCGGCCTGGCGCATATCGTATTCGCTCTTGAACATCAGCGCGCCAGTGGGACATACGCCGATGCAGTTGCCGCAATAGACGCAAGCGGATTCCGGTAGAGGGACCTGGAATTCTGTGGCAATCCCGGCGGAAAAGCCACGCCCAGAGACGGCGATGGCAAAAGTATTTTGAGCGTCCACGCCGCAAGCCTCAACGCACTTATAGCAAAGAATGCATTTTGAGTAGTCGCGGACGTAAAGATCGTTATCGATCTTAATGGGCTGCTCCACCTTGGCGACGTTGTGGCCAAAGCGTTCCGGCTTCGCGCCGTAGCGCTCCATATAGCCGGCAAATTGCGGCGCGGTAGAAACATCCACCGATGACGCCAAAAATTCCAGCACCATCTTGCGTGACAGGCGTACACGCTCTGAGTCAGTTTTGATGGACATTTTGGGTTCCACTTTGCGCGAGCATGCGGGAACCAGCGTGCGCGAGCCTTCCATCTCAACTACACAAACGCGGCAGACATTGACTGGCGTGAGGCTTTCAAGAAAACAAAGTGTCGGCGTATCGATGCCAAGCTTGCGCGCAGCTTCAAGAATGGTGGCCCCTTCCGGCACTGAAACCGGCTGGGCGTCAATGGTGATCTCGATCATCCGGCGCTCACGAGGTGGCGGCGCTTGCGGCACGGGCCCTGGTGGAATTGGTTTCAGCGGGGCAGGTGCCAATTCCTGGGGTTCGGGTTGCGCCATTGTTGGTGTGATCTCCTTCATGCGAATACGCTCCACCTTTGCAATGCAGACTCCAATGCGCTGGCCGCCGTCTGTCCCAGGCCGCAGATGGAAGCATCACGCATGGCCTGCGCCATCTCCTTCAGCATAACCAGTTCGTCCGCCTTCGAGCCCATAGGACGGTTATCGACCAGCCGCTGCAACACCTCCTGCTGGCGAACCACGCCAACACGGCAAGGCACGCATTGTCCGCAGGTTTCATGACGGAAGAACGCCGCAATGCGCAGCAGAATACGCTTGAGGTCAATGCTGTCATCAAAGAGCATCACTACTCCGGATCCCAGCGTGGCGCCGATGGCGCGCGTGCCTTCAAAAGTAAGCGGAACGTCAATCTCTTTGGGCGAAATAAATGTTCCGGCTGCGCCGCCCAGAAGAATCGCCTGCAAACGGCCGGTGCGGGCCACGCCTCCTGCCAACGTGAGCAATTGGCGTAGCGTTGTGCCCATAGGCACTTCATAAATGCCGGGGCGGACTACGTGTCCGCAAAGGCAGAAGAGCCGGGGGCCAGTGGAAGCTTCTGTGCCCACGCTGGCGTAAACTGCGCCGCCCTGATTGATGATGACAGGAACATTGATGAGCGTTTCAACATTATTAACGACGGTGGGCTGGCGGAAGAGTCCGGCCTGTGTGGGAAATGGCGGCTTGTTGCGCGGCTCTCCACGATACCCTTCAATAGAATTGAAAAGCGCCGTTTCTTCACCGCAGATGTAAGCACCTGCCCCACGACGCAGTTCGATATTGAAACTCAGGCCGCTGCCGAGAATATTCTGGCCAAGCAAGCCTTCCCGTCGTGCTGCCTCAATGGCTGCGGCAAGCCGCTGTGCTGCAAACGGATATTCGCCGCGCAAGTAGATATAGCCTCTCTCTGCGCCAGTAGCGAGTGCGGCAATTGTCATGCCTTCCAGCACGGCGAATGGATCGCCTTCCATAATCAGCCGGTCTTTGAACGTACCTGGCTCGGACTCATCGGCATTGCAGATCAAATAGTGCTTGCGCCTGGGATCTTTCTTCAATAAATCGCGCTGCAAGTGCAATGCTTCCCACTTCTTAGCGGCCGGAAAAGCAGCGCCGCCGCGGCCCAGCAACTTTGACGCGCTCATCTCACGCAGCACGCCTTCAGGGCCAAGATTAAAGGCCTTGCGCAGCGCTTCATATCCGCCCAAGCGCTGGTACCCATCGAGTTCCGGCGCATTGTTCTTGCCCACCCGGCGCAGCAGAATCAGTTTTGGTGAGCCTTCTTGCGGCACGGAAAGCTGAGGATTCAGGACGTCAGGCGCGGCGGGCATCACGTCATTCGCGGCGTCATTGATCAACGACTGAATGCGCTCCGGAGTGGCAGGCGCGAGCACGCGCTGCTGGGGCTTTTGGCCGGCTTTGATTACCAGAGCAGCCGGCGCGCGTTCACACAAGCCGAGGCAACTGCTGCGCACCCACATGGCCCGGCCACCCGCGCACGGCGAACTCTCGGATCCCAGGCGCGTGTCCAACAGGTCGCAAAGCTCTTCTGAGCCGTGTGCCATGCAGGCAATGTCATCGCACACGTGGGCCACCACGGCAGGACGCGGCTGCAGAGTGAACATTCCGTAGAAAGAAGCCACGCCGTAAACTTCAGCCGGTGGAATATCTAACCGGAGCGCCGTGTAGTTCATGGCGCCGTGGCTGATCCAGCCAATTCGGTTCTGGATGGCATGCAGCACCGGCAATAGAAGATGGCGTTGCGATTTTGCTTTGTGGCTCCCGCCATTTGAAGACCATGTTTCGGGTTCTTCGCTGGGCGCGCCGCCTTCCCACACGGATTCCGGTGCGCTGCCCAATTCCAAATCAACAGCAGCTTTTTCTTCAGGTGTCGGTTGGTCGCCGGTGAGATGAAGGTCCAATTATTGCTCCATACACTTTTCAATGCGGATCGCTGTAGCCTTGAATTCTGAGGTCCCAGACCGGGGATCAACCGCATCGATGGTGAGATCGTTGGTGGCAACCTGATCAGGAAAATGCATGGTAAGGAACGCCAGGCCGGGGCGCAGTCCGGAATCAAATCGCACCGGCGCAATTACCGTGCCCCGACGCGAAGTCACTCGCACCTTCTCACCTTCATGCAGATTGTATTGCCGGCCATCCACGGGTGAAAGATCGATTGTCTCTCCATCGCGCAACGGAGACTTAAGATGCCCGGTTTGCACACCCGTATTGTAAGCGTCGAGCCGGCGGCCGGTGGTTAGGCGGATAGGAAATTGGGAGTCCAGCGCGTCGACAGGTCCTACATTTTCCGTCACGCTGAACGGAGCGCGTGGACCAATCAAAGGATCGCTCCACAGCCGTCCGTGCAAAAACAGTTCGCCGGGATGCTGGTCGTCATAGCAGGGCCACTGTATGCCGCCATGCTCTTCCAGCCGTGCATAGCTCATGCCTGCATTCATGGGGCTCACAGAACGAAGTTCGTTCCAGATGCATTCTGATTTTGGCTCGCCCCAGTTGTGTCCCAGTCGGCGGGCAAGATCAAAGATAATTTCAATATCGTCGCGCACACCCGGCGGCATGGGAACAGCCGCACGGACGCGCTGCACGCGGCGCTCGCTGGATGTAACGGTGCCATCGCTCTCACACCAGCCTGCGGAAGCCGGCAGAACGACATCTGCCAATTCAGCAGTCTTGGTATAAAAGAGGTCCTGCACCACCATAAATTCCAGTCCGCCGAGCAGCTTAAGCGCGCGATGGCGGTCAGCTTCAGAGTCGGCAGGGTTCTCGCCCAGGCAGTAAAGCGTAGTCAGTTCGCCGCGCTCCATGGCGTCCAGGATGTGGCTGATGTGCCAACCCTTCTTCGGCGGAATCTTTGTGCCCCAGACTTTTTCAAACTTGCTGCGCAACGCATCATTTTCAACGTGCTGGAAGCCCGGCAGGCGATCTGGGATAGCGCCCATGTCACCGCCACCCTGCACGTTGTTTTGCCCGCGCAAGGGGCAAACGCCGCTACCGTATCGGCCCACATGGCCTGTGAGCAGCGACAGGTTGATCAATGACAGCACGTTATCAACGGCATTGTGGTGCTCGGTAATTCCAAGGGTCCAGCAAAGCTGTGCGCGTCCCGCACTGGCATAAGCATGCGCCACCTGCTTGATCGCCGCTGCGGGAACTCCGGTCTCGCATTCGGCATGCTCCAGCGTGAACTTCTGCACGTGGTCGCGATAAGCTTCAAATCCGCTGGTGGCGTGCTCAATGAATTTCATGTTCGCCAGGCCGGAATTGATAATTTCGCGCCCCATGGCATTGGCCAGATAAATGTCTGAGCCCACCTCAAGGCCAAGCCACGTGTCAGCCCACTGCGCAGAACTGGTGCGCCGGGGATCGATCACATACAGCCGTGCGCCGTTGTGAATGCCCTTCAGCACATGATGGAAATAAATTGGGTGCGTTTCCCGCGCATTGGAGCCCCAAAGCAGGATCACATCCGTGTCTTCAGCTTCACGATAGGAACTGGTACCGCCGCCCGCTCCGAAAACCGCCGCCAGACCGGCGACGCTAGGGGCGTGTCAAGTTCGGTTACAGCTATCGATGTTGTTTGTCGCCATCACGGCACGGACGAATTTCTGCGCCGTATAGTTCAGCTCGTTAGTAGTCTTTGAGCAGCTGAACATCCCAAAATCGCGCGGATCATTTTTCGCGATAGATCTTTTGAACGCCGCGGTAACCCGTTCCAGGGCCTCGTCCCATGTGGCAGGACGGTGTGCGCCGTTTTCGCGCACCAATGGCTGGGTCAGTCGGCCTTTAAACGGAATAGGCATAATGGCCTCAAATGCACTCTACAGAAATCGTAGCACTTTAGCTTGGAGTCCGCAGGTGGGTAAAGGTTACTACCTTAACCTGCGGACCAATCCACTTGCCCAGGCGGCTTACTTGGGACTGGGGGCCGTAACAGGCGCACTATTCGTTGGCGCAGTCGGCGCACCAGGCGCGGGATTCGCGGGCGCGGTGACCGGCGGCGGAGACTGAAAAAGCTTCCGTGCGTTTTTCCAAAGCTCCGCGACTCCCCATCCCCAGGGAATTCCGACAAGCAGCCAAGCTAATGCAACGAGCGCTACAGGTGTTTTTTTGACTGAATCCATCTTTGTGCTCCTTCTGCCTTAGCTACGCACTGCTGCCGGACTCGGCACAGCTACGTTGTTGTTAGCGTCTTCTGCCTTGTACCAATACTTGGAATCCACCGGCTTCACTGCCAAATTCGCCAGCAGTCCAACCACCAGCAATCCAACCATGACGTAAAGGACCGTCGAGTAAGAATCGGCAAGCGGAACGCCTTTGTTCTTTTCATACTCGCGGATGTAGTTGACCAGCACGGGGCCAAAGATACCGGCAGCAGACCATGCAGTAAGCAGCCGGCCGTGAATTGCGCCCACTTCCATGGTGCCGAACAGATCTCGCAGATATGCCGGGACGGTCGCAAATCCTCCGCCATACATGCTGACGATTACTGCGGCGATGATCACGAAAAGCGGGATGCTGTTCAGGCCGCTGGCGCCGGTGCGCGGCGCAAGGTAATAAAGGATTATGCCCAGCACAAAGAACACATAATAAGTGTTCTTGCGGCCAATATAGTCAGAGACGCTGGACCAGATAAAGCGTCCGCCCATATTGAACAGGCTCAGCAACGCCACAAAGCCTGCGGCGGCGGCAGCGTTGATCCTGCCCCGGAACAGCTCCTGAATCATGGGAGAAGCTTGCTCCAGGATTCCAATTCCGGCAGTCACGTTCATGCAGAGCACAATCCAGAGCAGCCAGAATTGCAGGGTTCCAAAGGCCGTGTTGACTTCAACGTTATGCGCGGTGACAAGGGCCTTGGGTTTGGCGGGTGCAACCCAGCCCTCAGGCTTCCATCCAGCCTGCGGTACTCGAACAGTGAATACGCCAAACATCATGGCCACAAAATAGATAGCGCCCATCACCACGAAGGTCTTTCCAACGCCAAGGTCATGCTCAGAGCGGAAGGAATCCATGAGATTTCTGGCCAGAGGAGAGCCTATGAGTGCGCCTCCGCCAAAACCCATAATGGCCATGCCTGTCGCCATACCCGGGCGATCAGGGAACCACTTAATCAGCGTGGAAACCGGAGAAATATAACCAATGCCAAGCCCGATGCCGCCAATCACGCCGTAGCCAATGTAAATGAGCCAGAGCTGATGTATTTGGACGCCAATTGCGGAAATAAAAAATCCGCTGCAGAAGCAAACGGCGGATGCGAACATGGCCTTGCGCGGCCCCGCGCGTTCCAGCCATTTCCCAAACACCGCCGCAGACAAACCCAGGAAGACGATGGCCAAGCTGAAGATCCAGCCCAGATCGGTAAATTTCCAATCTGCGGGGTTCGGGCTGTCCACCCCGGGGAGCCCCTTAAGGCCGCCTCCCACTGTGGCAACCTGGATCAGGTAATTCAATGGTTTTTTGAACACGCTGAACGCATAAACCTGTCCAATGCAAAGGTGAATGGCAAGCGCAGCCGGCGGAACAAGCCAGCGGCTAAACCCCGGTTTTGCTACGGAGCGACTGCGGTCCAGAAAAGATAGCGCACCCATGATGACACCTCATTCGTGAAATGGCCTTACCTAACGAATGCATTGAGCTGCGGCGTGCGAT
>JBAVLE010000350.1:0-14926 GCA_049688735.1 Candidatus Angelobacter sp.
GTGATGCGGACAGCGGAATAAGTAGTATTGACGGACTGACCGCCCGGACCTGAGGAACAGAACGTATCGATGCGTAAGTCTTTGGCTTCAATCTTTATGTCCACGTCTTCCGCTTCCGGCAGCACAGCGACCGTAACGGCAGAGGTATGTACGCGGCCCTGCTGCTCTGTGGCCGGCACGCGCTGCACGCGATGCACACCGCTCTCATACTTCAGGCGCGAATACACACCTTTACCCTCAATAATCGCGATCACTTCCTTGAGGCCGCCTACACCGGATTCAGAGGTGGAAAGCACTTCCACCTTCCAGCGCTGGGTTTCAGCATAGCGGGTGTACATGCGGAACATTTCCGCGGCAAACAGGGTGGCTTCGTCACCGCCGGTGCCAGCCCGGATTTCCAGTACTACGTTTTTGTCGTCGTTGGGGTCCTTAGGAACCAACAGGGCCTTCAGGTCGTTCTCAACTTGGGTGAGCCTCTCGCCCAGTCGCGCCAGTTCTTCCTGAGCGTAGGCGCGCAGTTCGGCATCAGACTCTTCCGCCACCATGACCTTGCTTTCCTCGATCCCACGCGACAAGTCTTTGTATTCGCGGTACTTCTCGACTATCTCTGCGACTTCACTATGGGCCTTGGCGGTCTTCTGGTAACGCGACGAATCGCCGATTACCTCCGGCGACGAGAGCGCCTTGGTGAGTTCGTCGTATTTGGCTTCGATCTGATTCAAACGTTCAAACATTTGCAATACCTTATTCTACTTGCGATTAGCCTCGATTACCGCAACAGTCCTATGGTGCCAACGTGGAGACGTGGCATGCCACGTCTCTACCCCGGCTTGTACGCGTTCAGGCTGCCGCTCCGCGTACATGGCTGGATTTCTCCGCAAAAGCAAGCCAAGCCTTAAAGCATGCGCTAGCATTTTCGACCAGCGGCATGTGCCCGGAGCCGGGGATGACCATAACTTCAGAGCTTTTGATGCCTTTGCAGAATAAATCGGCGCAAGAGACATGCAGAACGCGGTCCTGATCGCCCCAAATGATTAAGGCCGGCGCAGTGATATTCGGCAGCCGGTCTGCAAGAGGCGGATCGTTGGTCTGCATCTCCGCAAAAATCTTTGCCGACTTGGCTGAATTGCGGATGGTATGAGCGGCAAGATAATTCAACACAGATCTTGGAGCATATGGCCGCTTGGCAAATACGTTGTTCAGCAGTCGATCAAACTCAGGGCGCGTGGTGGCTACCAGCCAGTTGTCGCCTTTGGCCACATCGTTGGCCAACTCGCTCGCTACGGGCTCAACCATGCCGTGCGGCGCGATCAATCCCAGCGTGATCACTTCCTCTGGATAACGCGCGGCATAGGCTGAAGCGATAAAGCCCCCCATCGAGTGCCCGACGAGATGCAGGCGCTTTAGTCCAAGCGCAGAAAGAAATTGGTGCAGACGTTCCACCTGCGCCGGATAGCCGTAGGATGCGCTTTCTAGCCTTGTGCTGGCACCCCAGCCCGGCTGGTCGGGCGCGATCACGTGATAACGCTTCGTCAACGGCTTGGCAAAACGGTTCCAGCTATCGGCGGAGGCGCCAAAGCCATGGAGCAGCACAACAGGCTCGCCGTGGCCGCCTTCAGAATAGACAACGCGATGGTCACCAACCTGGATGACGCGGCGTTTCAGTCCGGAGGTAAACCGTTCCAGGCCGATCAGCATGGTTGCCAAATTTGCCATGATTGTTCCTCCTCCTTCATTCATCCTGACGCTTTCGCTGCCACGGATGGTGAGACGTAGCGGTGCTACGTCTCTACGCCGGATTCTCTTCCACCTAATCATTACGGTGAGTTCGGGCGCAACTCCGCCTCAATATATAAGAAAGTAATTCTAGGCGATGACTAATTCGCCGCCATTTTTCTTTTCGAGTTCCATTGCGAGATCAAGGGCTTTGATGGCGCATTCCACCTGATCGTCCGTTGGCGGCTGGGTGGTAATACGTTGCAGCCATAGTCCCGGCTTGGTGAGCAGAGCGAAGAATGATTTCCCGTGCTTGGCGGAGAAGCGAATCATTTCGTAAGAGACTGAAGCTATGACCGGCAGAAATATTACGCGCAGCGCAAACTTGGCCCAGAATCCCTGAACTGGAAATGCAGCATAGACGAAGATCGAGATCAGCATGATCGTCATCAGGAAGCTGGTGCCGCAGCGCGGATGGTAGGTGGAATATTTTTGCGCGTCGGCAATGGACGGCATGCCCTGATTTTCAAAGGCAAATACGGTCTTGTGTTCCGCGCCGTGGTAGCGATAAACGCGCTTGATGTCGGCCCACAGGGAGATTCCCCAGATAAAGAGCAGGAAGAGCGCGATACGGATCAAGCCATCGACCAGAGTGAACGCGAAATTGTTGTTCAAAGTATGCCAGTGTGACTTGATGCCTGTGGCGGCAGCCAGCGGGACAAACTTGTACATGAAGATGAAAAAACCAATCGAGACAACCATGCTGCCGATCATGGCCCATGAGCCGATTTCGGGCTTCTTCTCGCCTTCTTCCTTGGCGATCTCTTCCAGGCCGACGTTCAAAGAGAACTTAGAGGCAACAAAGCCCAGGCGCATGGCCTGACCGAGGGTGGCGAGCCCGCGGACAAAGGGCCATCCCATCCATTTATGCTTTTCAGAGGGACGATGCAGCGTTTCACTATGCGTAGTGATCTCGCCAGTGGGCTTGCGGATGGCGATGCCCCAGGCGTGCGGCGAGCGCATCATTACGCCTTCCATCACGGCTTGGCCGCCGACAAGGGTTTCCTCTCCGCTTTCAAGCGCGGGAAGTAATTGCAGAGCAGCAAGAAAACGCAGGAATGGACGCCAGTATCTCATTGATTTATTAGATGATTCCTAAGCAGCCGACGCTCCAAGAGGGTGCGCCGGGGGTTAAAAGTGCCTTCTAAAACAGCATTTTACGGGAATACTGAAGAAAAGGACAGGAACAAATAGCTGTTGCTATCCTGCTAATGATGCAGGCCTTTGCCCAGACCGCCGACGCCGTTGCAGCCACCACCAAGAAGCTTGAAAAGGTGCGACTGGTGGCGGAATACTTCCGTTCGCGACAGGTGGATGAGGCTGCGCAGGCCGCAGTGTTCCTTTCGGGTCGGGCTTTTCCTGCGTGGGAAGAAAGAACTTTACAGGTCGGCGGTACATTGTTGTGGCGCGCGGTGGGAGAAATATCGGGCAAAGGCGAAGTTGCACTTACAGCGGCTTACCGCCGACATGGCGACTTGGGGGCGGCGGCGCAGGACGTTCTGGAGAGAAGCGCACCAGCCAAGAGTTCATTATCCGTGGCCGACCTGGCCGCAGTTTTTGATGAGCTGGCGCGAACATCGACGGCAGCACGGAAGCTAAGCCTGCTTCAGGACCTACTTCGGCGGGCTGCTGCGGTCGAAGCGAAGTACGTGATCAAGATTATCAGCGGCGATCTGCGCATTGGACTGCGAGAAAGTCTGGTGGAAGAGGCTATCGCCAAAGCCTTCGATGAAAACGTAAAAGCGGTCCAGCGGGCCAACATGCTGCTGGGCGACATCAGGGAAACTCTAGGCCGGGCGGCGGAGCACAAACTTGATCAGGCGCAGATGCGGCTCTTCCATCCTATTGGCTTCATGCTCGCCAGTCCCGCCCAGGACGCCGAGGAAGCGCTGTCTTACTTTGATCGAGCCGCTGTGGAGGACAAGTACGATGGCATACGCGCTCAAGCCCACATCGGCGGCAAAGAAGACCCGCGCGTGCGGCTGTTTTCGCGGACGCTGGATGAAATTAGTCCCGCGTTTCCCGAACTGCCGCCGGCACTGCGAGCTTTTCCTGATCCACTGATATTGGACGGAGAGATTCTGGCCTGGAGTCCAGATACGGCACAGGCGCTGCCTTTTTCTGAGCTGCAAAAACGGTTAGGACGCAAAAAGGTCTCTGAAGACATGCTGCGCCAGGTCCCCGTGGTTTATATGGCTTTTGACGTTCTTTATGCGGGCGGGGAGTTGCTGATCGAAAAACCATTGGAAGAGAGAAGAAAGATTCTGGAACAAAGCTTCGAATCGGTACCTAAAGATGGATTTATCACAGAGCACAGCATGGCCACAGAGAACCCACAGGGCGCGCTGGTGTTCGAGCCAGCGTTTTTTGAATCAACGGCCGGAACCGGAAGCGGAACGCCGCGCGTGATTCTGGCGCCCGCTGTTACGGCGGACTCACCGGAAAAACTGGAAGAGATATTTACTGCCGCGCGCGAGCGAGGCAATGAAGGACTGATGATCAAAGACGTGCTATCGCCTTACACGCCGGGCCGCCGCGGCAAGTCCTGGCTGAAGCTTAAGAAAGAGCTGGCTACGCTGGATGTGGTTGTCACGGCAGTAGAGTGGGGCCACGGCAAGCGCAACAAGGTATTGAGCGACTATACGTTCGCCGTGCGTGACGGCGACAAGCTGTTGAACGTGGGCAAAGCTTACTCAGGGTTGACCGACGTTGAGATTGCAGAGATGACGGAATGGTTTAAGGCCCACACCGTTGATGACCAGGGATTCCGGAGAACCGTCGAGCCGAAGATTGTGCTGGAAGTGGTTTTCAACAACATGATGCGATCCAGCCGGCATGAAAGCGGCTATGCGCTGCGCTTTCCAAGGATTTTGCGTCTGCGGACGGACAAATCAGCAGAAGAAATTGACACCCTGGAAACAGTGAAAGAGATCTTTGCGCGGCAGGCAAGCGGCGCAAAGCAGAAGGAAGCGGGATAAAAGACAGTTCGGACTTTCAGTAAATCCCCAAAAACCTCAGGGCCAAAGCCCCGGCGCAATGCAGAATACCGGACGCGTAAATGCGTGCTCCACCCCGTGATGCTTTAACGGCGGATCTTTAACGGCTCACGCACATTGCTGCCGATGGGAATCACGCAGCCGTGGGCAATTTCGCAGTCGCCATTTTCAAACTGGATGGTGGTGTGCATGATGTGGTATTCCAAGTTGAGCAAGTCCTTTACCCGGCGAAGAATAATTTCGCTCTCGGAAAGGGTCATGTCATCAATCCGCACATGGCATGAAAGAGCATGGCTATCTGAGCCAATGCTCCAAACGTGGACATCGTGAACGTCACGAACTCCAGCAACCTCGGTAAGGCTGGCACTGATGCGCTCCGCGGAAAGCCCCTGCGGCACCCCTTCCAGAAGGATATTTAAGGTTTCTCGAATGATGCCGAATGATGACCAGAGAATCAGGCAGGAGATCCCGATAGAAAGGGCCGGATCAACCCACGTCCGCCCCGTCAACACGATGATCCAGCCGCCCACGATCACCGCGGCAGTGGAAAGCGTGTCACCCAACTGGTGAATGAAGGCACTGCGGATGTTAACGTCATGCGCGGCGCGGTACAGCACCCAGGAAATAGCGCCGTTCATCAGCACGCCAATCACCGCAACCCAGATCATGATGCCGGGATGGACCCGGACCGGATGCCTCATCCTAAGAAAAGCTTCATAGAAGATGTAAAAGGCAATCGCAACCAACGTTATGGCGTTGACGAAGGCAGCCAGCACTCCGGCGCGATGATAGCCGAAAGTCTTGGTGGCGCTGGGCGGGCGAGTCTGTATAAATACCGCAACCCATGACAGCAGGAGCGCCAGCAGGTCTGTTACGTTGTGGCCCGACTCTGAAAGCAGCGCCAGACTATGGGCCCGAATGCCGGCAAAAAGGGTGATGAGCACATACGCAAACGTGGCGGCAAGCGAATACCGCAGAGCCCTGGCACTGAGCGGAGCATGCGGATGCGGGTGCGTATGGGCCATAAAGTCCAGTTTACCGCCGAATGATGCTGGATTCGAGCTTATCGATCATGTGAGAACCTGAATCCGAACTTGCGTACGCAGATACTCAAAGTGAGCATCCTGCGTGTACCTGCTTCTCTGTACGAATGGATTGTTATGCAGCCAGCTCGCCAAAGCTATGTGTTTTAACGGTTTGGCTCCTCCATGGTAATGTCTGCCGACATCCGCATGGCCTAGAACGTGCATCAGATTAGCGGTAGGGTTGGTGTGTTTAATTGATCCCAGGCTGAGATCGACCAACCTGATTGGAGCATGCAATGAAAAGCGCAATCTATATTCTGGGTTTTGGATTTGTGTTGTCGGTGGGGATTTTAACCGCTCAGACCACACAGCAACAGCAGCCAACTACACCAGTGAACCCGACCACTCCGGCTACCCACGTGGGGGATGGCGCGCAGAGCAAGGCCGGAACGCCGGTGCAGCCCACTACGACCGCTCCTTCTACAACGGGCGGCGTGGCAGGAGCAGCAGGTTCCAGCGCCGCGCAAACGCCGGACGCTCAGAACTCCACCGGCGGCATAAACACCATGACCGACTCCGATCTGCAAAACCAGATTCAAAATGCCTTGAGCAAGGAACCTACGCTTAGCGCCGACAGCCCGCACGTAAATGTTTCCGGAGACACAGTGGAACTGGCAGGCAATGTGGGCACCAACAAAGAGAAGATCACAGCCACCCGGATCGTACAGTCTTATAGTGGGAGCAAAAAACTCGTAAACAAGTTAACAATTAGTCCGCGGAGCGAGAAATCGTCACCGGCATCGACTGAGAATCCTGGTAGCACGGCGAACCCGGCCAATAATCCTGAGCCCAACAAAGGCACACCGCCTTCAGGTTCAAAGCCGCCGCAAAGGTAAACGAGGGTAGCTAGTATTGGAAGCTAGCCTGCGGTGCGTCAGCAGTTTGGTCGACGAGGGAGCTTGCAGCAGCTTTCAATACCATCCGGAAGGAAGCTCCCTCCAAACGCAGTAATTTCCCCTTGGTATTAAGGCCTCCACCGTAACCCGTTAACGTGCCGTTCGCGCCAAGAACTCTGTGGCAGGGAACAACAATGGCGATGGGATTGTCATGATTCGCCTGGCCCACAGCACGGAATGCGGCAGGACGGCCGATGGAACGCGCGATTTCAGCGTATGAACAGGTTTTGCCATAAGGAATACGCAGCAGGGCCTGCCAGCAATCTTTTTGGAATTGGGTTCCGACGAGATCCAGCGGAAATGTGAATTCGTGCAGTTCGCTGCGAAAGTACGCTTGCAATTCCGAAATGTAAGGCTGGAGATGCTCTGGTGATTCGATCCATGTTTCATTCTTGCCCGGAGACGGCATCGTTCCTTTGTAAAAGTGCAGGCAGCGCAAACCTTTTTCCGTGGCGGCGAGCAGCAAAGGCCCTACTACCAAGGAATCAATCCGAGCAAAATAAACTGTTTTCAATTCCGGCATACGAGAATTTTAACAGCGCAGGGCTTGCGAAATAAAAATTCCAGCAGGTGCTCTGACCTTACAACACGGGATGGCTCAATCACATCTATTTCAACACTGCTGCTAAACACAGTGGTTGTGTCATTTGTAAGATCTCAAAATTGTAAGTGATCTTAAAAGCAGTGTTCTGCTGGCTGCGTGCAGTGAATGATTGCACGGATTTCAGGCCAGAGGGTTCCCAGATTTCAGTAGTATCGACAGTCGTTTTCGGCCCTCGTTACTTCAGTTGGGTTACCCTCCTTCGCTGATTTCTTCACGCCAACCGAGAGCTTCCACAGAACATTGACAGGATGAAGGAATAATGGATATCCGCGGGCTATTGCTGGCCAACTCAGAGCACAAAATAGCGGGAGACCAGACATTTGATGTGCCCCTGGCAACTCTGGACGTGGCGGGAAAAAGCACGCTCCAGCGCATGGCTGAACGGCTACGGCAATACGGGATCTCGCAAATAAGCGCTGTGGTTGAAACTACGGCTCCATCAGGCATACGCAATTTTGGATTCCCTTCCGATGTAACCTGCGTCTCTGCCGCGCCTGATCGTTTCTGGAAAATAGCTGAGTCGGCGTTCAATGACATGGCCCAGAGCGGCGCTGAGCTGGTAATTCTGATCCGCCTTGGCGCTTATGCTGAAGCTGATTTTGAGAAGCTGGTCCAGTTCCACCTTGATCGCAAGGAACGTGTCACGCGCATGGGCTCTGATGAAGAGATGCTGGAAATTTTCTGCATCAGCGCATCACGGAGGAATGACGCCGCTTCGCTTTTCCGTACTCAACTGGCGCACTGCCGCACTGAGTGTCCTGCTTTACAGCATGATGGCTACTTGAATCCACTGGCCACTGCGCGCGATCTGCGGCAATTTGCCATTGATATCCTTACCCGGCAGACGCAAACCTGCCCGGCAGGAAAAGAAATTAAGCCAGGAGTATGGACTGCGCCCGGTGCAATGATTGAAAAGGGCGCGCGTGTTCTTGCGCCAGGCTTTGTGGGATCGCTTGCGCGCATCCGCTCCGGCGCGGTGATTACCCGTTGCAGCTCGGTGGAGCGGCACGCCGAAATTGACTGCGGCACTGTGATTGAAAATTCTACCGTGTTGCCATTCTCTTATGTGGGAGCAGGGTTGGATCTGGCGCACTCGATTGCGGGAATGAGCCGCATCGTGAATTTGCACCGCGATGTGACAGTGACGATCGTTGATCCCAAGCTTGTCTCTTCAATGTCCGTTGCGTCCGGAAAAAGATTTGTGACCAGTGCGGCGGAGGCGCTGACGTATCTGCCAAAGCTGGCTTTCCAAGGCATGTTCGCCACAAAAAAGGCAGAGAAAGTTGATCTGCAGACCACGCTCCGGAAAACATCGCCCGCGCTGGGCTCGGCTGCCGGATTTGAAACTTCCGCCTGTGACACTGAGACATCTCATAAGTTCCCCAACATGGTTGTAGCGAGGAGATATGGACATCAATAGCAGACCAGTCGTCGTAAAAAGAATGCCGGAGCGCCTGAACTCGCGCACAGCGCGGGAATTTCTTCGTGACGTGCGTCCTTTCCTTGCGGCTGACCGTCCGCAACTGGTTTTTGATCTTTCGCTGGTCGCGCAAATTGACGCTTCCGGCGTGGAGATGCTGTTGAAATGCATGTCTGAAGCCCATAAACGCGATGGTGACGTGAAACTGGCTTCACTCTCTGATCAGGCCGCGGTGGTGTTGGAACTCACGCGCACGGAGCGCCTCTTTGAAATTTATGAAACATCAACCGAAGCGGCCCGCAGCTTCAGCGGATTTTTGCCCAACGCCATGCGGCAACAACTTTTGCACAACAAACGTTACGTCCAGCCTCTTGCAGCCTAGAGATCTCGCGTGATGCCGCAATCTGAAAGCGTTATCACTCTCACATCAGCCGATGCATCCGTGGCAGCAGCCAACGTGCGTCCGCAGCGCAGTGAGCGTTCCACCCTGCTAAATGGCAGCGCCGTCATGCTCGTCGCCATGATGCTGGTGAACCTTTTCAACTTTGCCTACAACATGGTGATGGCCCGCATGCTGGGGCCGGCAGCGTTTGGGCACATCAATGCAGCGGTCACAATGCTGTTGCTGGCGTCTTGCATCAGCCTGGCTTTCCAGTTGGTGTGCGCCAAGTTTGTTGCCCGAAATCATGATGATTCGAGCAAGGCCGCGGTAGTGCACAGCCTGCTCGGCAAAGCGTGGATAGCCAGTCTTGCTCTGGGCGCAATACTTTTTCTTGCTCAAAAGCCAGTTGCAACTTATCTGAACGTACCCAGCCCGTGGATCGTGGGGCTGCTGGCCATTGGCATTGCCGCCTATGCGCCGCTGGGCGTCAAACGGGGCGCAATGCAGGGGATGTGCGCTTTTCCCCGGCTTGGCACCAATTTCGTTCTTGAAGCTGGCATCCGCTTCTTTCTGGGAGCGGGACTGGTTGTTGCAGGATACGGCGTTCTGGGAGCAGTGGGAGCGATATCTGCTTCGGTAATCGCTGCGTGCTTTATTCCGCGAATTCCCGCGCAATTGCGCGTGAAGGCGAGCACGGCTGAGCCGCCGTCGTATGCGGAAGCAGTTCAGGCGATCGTATTCTTTGTTGGCCAGGTCATCATCAACAATATCGACATTCTGCTGGTGAAGCATTTCTTCCCCTCGGACCCCGCCGGCGTTTACGCTGCAATTTCACAGATTGGCCGGCTACTCTATTTCGCTTCGTGGTTCGGAGTAGTCAATGCGATGTTCCCTGTTGCTGCGGCGGCAAGCCCGGAACACAAAAAAGCCCACGGCATCGGCCTTCCTTTGCTGCTGGTCTCCGGACTTTCCCTGTTATTCATTGCCATTGCTGCTCTTTTCCCCCATCTGATCATGGGTGTGATCTTTGGTTCCCGATTCATCGAAATTGGCTGGCTGCTGGCGCTCTATGCCGTGGCTACCGCGCTGTACTCGCTAAGTGTTGTCTTTATTGCTTATGAAATGTCACGCCGGATTGCCAACACCGGCTGGCTACAACTGATCTTCAGCGGCGCTCTGGTACTGGGCATCGGAATTTTCCATGCGTCGCTGCATCAAGTAATCATGGTGCGCATAGTGTTGATGGCCGCCATGTTGGCGCTGGTGGCGCTGCCCTTTCTGCGCAGGCATAACAAGCCGGAACTGGTCGAGGCCATATGAGAAAGCTGCGTCGACTCACTGAAGCCGAAGTCATTGCCCAATTCCTTCGCGGAGAATTCTTCCATAAGGAATATGACGCTGACCGTGATCGCTTTACCCCTTTGGTCGAAAATCCTAACCTGACTGACGCGACCGAAAATGAGATTCGCCGCATACTGCTGTTCCGCCGGCGAGACACCATGTGGTGGGAGCTTCCCGAGGACCGGCAGTGGTGGGAGATCGAGTTTGAGCCGGAAGATGTTGAGCAGGTAAGCGTTTTCCCTCGCGCACACTGGAGAAAAATCGCTCGCGGCAACTTCAAGGCCCTGGACGTGGCCGCCCGCATCCGACAGCTTAAAGGCTCAGAGCCAAACGAGTTCGTGAAGAAGATTTCCGACATCTGCGCCAATCTTTCCTCCGATCTGCCACAAGGGATGGTCATTTTCCTGGGCATCGATGAGTACCGACCGGTAACGCTGCTGGAAGGTAACCATCGATTTATAGCCGCATTGCTGGCCGGAGGCCCACAGCACCTTGGAAACGCCAGAATGGTGGCAGTTTTTTCTCCCCAGATGGAAAAGTGCTGCTGGTATAAAACCAGCCTCAGAACACTAGCCCGCTGCCTTAAAAACCGCATCCAACATCATTGGGACAGAGACACTGATATGGCCCGATTGCTTGCGGCAACTGCCGAAACAGAGAATCTGGGTGCTTTTGCCGGAACCACTCGCCCCATGAAGTTCAAATAATGAAGTCCAAATAATGAAGTCCAAATAATGAAGTCCAAATAATGACCGTCAAAGTAAGTTTTTGAAAACCAAGTTCCCCGAGGTTTTTATGACAGTGCAACACCGAATTACGAGAATCCTGAGTACCTTGTTGATTGCAGGCCTTTGCTCTGCGCCATTACTACGCGCTCAGCAAACGAATCCTTCCACGCCGCAGCAGGCGCCGGAAACCAGCCAACAGGCGCAGCAGCCGACCACCGCGACACAGCCGGCGCAAGCAATTCCGCCCGCAACAACAGATCAGGCACAGCCGACCAATCCGGCTCCAGCAGCACCACCGGCGCAGAACGCTCAGCCTGCAAATCAGACTCAGCCGCAACAGCCAGCGTCACCTGGAACAAGCGTAGATCCTTCGCAAGCGCCGCTTACGCCTGTAACCACATATCCTGACGCTTCAGGCACGCAGCAGGAGCAGCAGACGCCGAACGCCGAGCCACAAACCACCACCGTTCCGGAAGCGCCAAAGCCCAAGCCGCAAACCGAGCCTGTGGGCGCCGCGACGGCCGAAAGCGTTCCCACAGCTGGAGGCGCAGCCGCAAAACCAGCAGGTATTGCCATTGCTCCAGCCAAGCAGCACCAGACACGCTCACTGTTGCTCAAGATTGGCGCAGTTGCCGCAGCAGGCGCAGCGTTAGGGACCATTTTTGCGTTGAGCCACGGCACTTCATCAACGCCTCCCGGGGCCGGCATTGCTGGAGTTACCGGCAGATAGTTTGTACCCGGCTTTTATTTGCGCCGGGCTTTTACTTTCGAAGTCGATGTAACGAATCGGCTATTTCCGCCGATGGCTGTAGCAAACATTTTTGTAACGATCGGGGCTGAAACAGCACAACTGATATGGACAGGCCGAATCCAATGACTCATAGCGTTTCCAACACCCCCTTGCTCATCTCTTTCTCTGGCGTGGATGGTTCCGGTAAATCCACCCAGATTGAGACTTTGCGCTCCGCGCTGCACTCCGCCGGACTCAAAACCACTCTGCTCGCCTTCTGGGACAACGTGGTGGTCGGCGTGAAATACCGCGAAGGCTTCGTCCATAAGGTCTATAAGAGCGAACGTGGCATTGGCGCTCCGGGCAAGCCGGTGAATCGCCGAGACAAAAACGTTCGCGGCTGGCATCTCACTCTGGCCCGCCATTTCCTCTACCTGCTTGACGCCATCCATCTCTGCCGTGTGGTGGCCCGCGCCAAAAAGAGCGGTGCGGACGTCGTAATTCTGGACCGCTATATTTACGACGAGCTTTCCAACCTGAACCTGCAAAACCCGCTGAGCCGGAAGTTCGTAAAGTTCGTTCACGGCTTTGTGCCCCGGCCTGATATCGCTTACCTGCTCGACGCTGACCCAGTCGCCGCTTATGCGCGCAAGCCTGAGTATCCCGTGGACTTCATGAAGAAGTGCCGGCGCGCCTACTATGAACTGGCCGGGATCTTAAAGACCATGACGGTAATTCCGGCCCTCGATCTGCCGGAAGCCAAGTACGCCGTGCTGCGTGCCGCCGAGCGCGAACTGGCAGCCCAGGGCCGCTCCACGAATCTGGTGTCAGGGAGCTTGTCAGCGGCTTGATCCCCTCTCGAGGGGGCAGCGAGAGTCCCTATCACCTTTGATTGCTCTTTAGTGACCTTGTGCTTTTCCTGTCTCAGCGGTCACGCCGTACCCACCCCCTCCCGGTCAACTAGGGTTCCAAAGCACTTACGCCATCCCATCCCACCCCATCGCAGATTGGCGTACGACGAGCCCGTTCTTGGCTTGGCGGGCTGGAAATCCGGGGTCCCCGACGAGCCCGTTCTTGGCTTGGCGGGGTGGAATTCGCCGCGCCTCAACCTGTCATCCTGAAAGAAGCGGTCGCTTTTGTCGCGAATGAAGGACCCAAACGGCGAAGCGACCGTACCCCTCCCCAGGTCATCCCAGATTGGCGTAGGTTTCAAAACAGCCATCCCAACCTCATCCCAGATTGGTGCGGGCTTTCGGGTTCCGGTCCCGATTGGCGTAGGGTTGTGGGCCTTTGGTTTTCCGATCACCCAACACACGTACTCCTCCCCGTCAACTAAGATCCAAAGCACTTACGCCATTCCATTCCACGTTATCTCAGATTGGCGGAGTTCTTAGCGCTTTTCCATCTTGGCAATTACCCGATTTGGCCATTCGACGATTCTGTTTTCCTACCCGCCCGGCCGTTTCGTTCCTTTTGTTGCAAACAAAAGAGTTCCTTGGATCGTCGCTTGGGTGATCCTTGCGAGACGCTTGCGTGGCCCCTGGGTGGCGCTTGGGTCACCCAAGCTTCACCCAATCCCAATCAGCCCTCATTCGCTCTCGTTCTT
The DNA here is from genome assembly GCA_049688735.1 of Candidatus Angelobacter sp. Lineage (GTDB taxonomy): Bacteria > Acidobacteriota > Terriglobia > Terriglobales > Acidobacteriaceae > Angelobacter. The sequence goes on from JBAVLE010000350.1 coordinate 13,565, forward strand.
GCGCGTGGATGGGCAGAGATTGGGGTAAGGGTCCATCATGCCGGAGTCCCGCTCGGGGCTGTTTTGGCCACAGCCAAAAATCAATTAACCAAACGCCTCTTTCAAGCAGCTTAACTTGTCAAACACTCATGGCCTGCGGACACGCTAAGGAATGAAAATGCGCCACCCTGACCCTATCTTTCGCTCATTATGTCGCATTTTGTTCGCTTTGTCAAGGGAAAATACATTTTCCAACTCAGTGAGAGGCTTTCCAGTCTGATAGTGAGAAGTCGCCGACACAGGCTCATTACCGACCAAAAGCTCAGCTATGACGAGCAAGCAAAATCCCTTCCAAAATCGTGTGGCACAGCCGCCCCCGGCTGTGTTTGAATTCGTCTGAGTAACCGACAGCCGCAGAACCGCAGAGTGTGGCGGTGTTACAGCTCCAAGAGGAGATTGGGATTTGAAAGCGCGAAAATACAACTACCGCCGCAACCTCCCTCACATTGAAAAAACTGGTCGGGCACATTTCATCACCTTTGATACTTATCTGCGGTGGGTGCTGCCTCCCGCGGCTCGTGATCTGGTACTAAAGCATTGTCTGCACGAAAACGAAGTGAAGATTAGAATGCACATTGCCGTCGTAATGGCGGACCACGTACATATGATTTTCACGCCCCTAGAGAATGAGAAACAGGAGACCTTCAGCTTCGAGGAAATTGTCGGAGCAATTAAAGGAGCTTCGTCCCATTCCGTAAACAAAACTCTGAAGAGGTCAGGAACGGTGTGGCAGGATGAATCGTTCGATCACGTGATACGGCATGCGGACAGCCTGGAACAAAAAATTCAATACGTGAGAGAAAACCCGGTAAGGAAGAGGCTGGTATCCAGGCCCGAAGATTACAAATGGCTTTGGGAAGAATAAGAACACAGCCGAGGGCGGCTGTGCCACACGAGCCTGGAAACAGAAGAAACCATGGTACTTTACCGAGGCAGGTAAGCGAACTCGGACTTCAGAAACGGCTCTCTTTATCCGGAGCGGGTTAGGAAAGGTTTTCAGCGGGAAAGATTGAAAAAAGCTCCTCACTCCAGAACTCATGTATTGTTTCTCCAATAAGTACACCAATCATAGGGTCCGCAGGAAAAGACTGTCCGCACCCGCAGGAGTATTCGAAGTATCGTATGGTGCCGATCTTACCTAGTAGCGTCCGGTTGCCGGTGGAGTCTACGATTTGCACGGCTCTGACTAAGTCGCCAATTCGAAAGGGTGCGCCGGTGACATTCTCAAAAATTGGTTTTGCACACTGAGCCAGAGTGCGAACTGCGAACGATGCAGTGATATTTTTCATTGACCGCGAACTTCCTGATCTTACTGAAGACTAT
>JBAVLE010000351.1:0-3520 GCA_049688735.1 Candidatus Angelobacter sp.
GGCTAACAGTCCCATTTCGGAACGGACATTACCTATCAGCTGCGCGCTCCAGATGCTGTAAGAATCTTGGCTTTATAAATGAACGTCCACAGCTCGGGCTACCCCTCCCATGGTTCAAAAGCGGTCCATAGGGTACAGGCGTTTCATAGACCATTTTTGAATATGCGGCAGGATTGCGGCGATGGCGCAATCAAGGATATAAACCTTCCCCTCACTGCATTTTGACGAGAAGCGCTGCAGATTTGTGTTTTGCGTGATCGAGTCACGCCGAAGGGGAGAGTGAAGTGCTACTAGAATCGCGCAATCGGGCTCCAAAGCGCCCGGATACAGTCGAATTCCATTCCCGTGCTGTCCAGCGGGTAGTAGGCTCCATTCGCCAGCGTTTAGATGAGAACATCTCACTGGCGGACATGGCTTCCGTGGCATACATGAGCCGGTATCATTTCAACCGGACTTTTCGCCAGGTAACCGGCTTGCCGCCGCGCCGCTTCCTCAGCAAGCTGCGAGTTGAAGCCGCAACGCGCATGTTGCTGACCACAGACAGCAGTGTGACGGACATCTGTTTGGATGTGGGTTATAGCAGTCTGGGCACCTTCGTGCGCAGATTCTCCGGTTTGCTTGGCATCTCGCCCCGCAAACTGCGACTGCTGCGGCAATCGCCATCCCAAAACCTTTTGGAAGGCCTGGACCTGGAGATCACGAACGGGGATTCGCTTCCTCAGCCCGGCGTGGTGGGGCGGATCCAGTGCCCGGAATCATTTTTGGGCCCTATATTCATTGGATTGTTTCCCACTCCGATTCCGGAGAGGAAACCTGTGGCATGTGTCACGGTTACCCAGCCTGGCGGCTTCGTAATCTCCAGAGTTCCCAAAGGCCAATACTACGTGCTGGCATTGGGGCTGCCGTGGCCGGATACAGTCGATGACTTCTTCCGCTATGACATCGCGTTGCGTGGAGGCGGGCAACTGGTCACCATCGGCGATAGCACTGTCCGATGCGATGACATCCTGTTGCGGGCGGCGGCTTCAACGGATCCTCCAGTTCTGCTGAATCTTCCCTTGTTGCTTGGCAAGAACCGCGAACTGAGAAATGAACTTGAACACAGGCAAAGAGCTGGAATCGGACAATGACAGCTCTATTCAAACGCTTCGTTAGTAAGCCAGCCGCAAAACTGGTAGTGCTGTGGTTGATGGTGGCTGTGATTGGCTGGATGGCCCGCATGCCCTCGCTCTCGGCCCGGGAATCAGATTCCATAGCGAAGCGCTTTCGTTTCGAGCGCGCTCCGTTTCCCCGGCTCGGCGCTCCACAGAACAGCATCCGCGAGGTGAACCCTCGTTTCCGATCCATTGCTTCCTGGATCTCTACCGTGGGCGCCGGCATCGCGTTGGGCGATCTCGATGGCGACGGTCTATCCAACGACGCCTGCCTGGTAGACCCGCGAACCGACCATGTGGTCCTAATGCCGGTGCCAGGCACCGGGACGCGCTATGCGCCATTTACCCTGGTTCCGGCGCGGTCTCCGGCGGAGAGCATCCGCACCGCTCCGATGGGCTGCATGTTCGCTGACCTGAATGAAGACGGTCTGCTCGATGTAGTGGTCTATTACTGGGGACGCACTCCGGTGGCTTTTCTTCGCCGGCCAGGCAACACGCAGCAATCTTTATCCGCTGATGCTTTCCTGTCCCAGGAACTGGTTTCCGGCGGAGAGCGGTGGTACACCAATGCCGCCGTGGTCGCAGATCTGGATGGTGACGGGCACGCTGACCTTATCTTCGGAAATTATTTCCCGGATGGCTCCGCGGTCCTAGGCCCTGATGGTCCGGCGGAAATGCCAGCGTCCATGTCGCGGGCAGGCAACGGCGGCAGCAAGCCTGTTCTTCTTTGGAAGTCAGCCACCACGGGCGACCACCCGAGCGCCACGTTCACCAGGGTTGCGGACCTGAATGCAAGCCTCGGGACTGGCTGGACACTGGCCATGGCGGCTTGCGACTTGGATGGCGACCTCCTGCCGGAAATCTATATAGCAAATGATTTCGGCCCGGACCGTTTGCTTTACAACTTGTCCACTCCGGGCCACGTGGTGTTGAAACCTTTGCGTGGCCGCCGAGATTGGACTACTCCCAAATCCAAGGTGATCGGCCAGGATTCATTCAAAGGCATGGGCGTGGATTGCGCTGACCTGAATGGGGATGGCCTCCCGGACCTCATGGTCGGCAATATTACTGATACCTACGCGCTGGAAGAAAGCAACCTGGTGTATTTGAGCACGGGCGACCTTGGCGCTTTCCGGTCGGGTATTGCTCCCTACCGCGAGCAGAGTGAAAGTCTCGGGCTTGCGCGAAGCGGTTGGTCATGGGATGTCCGCTTTGGCGACTTCGATAATCGCGGCGATCAGCAGATACTGCAAGCCACCGGTTTTCTGAAAGGCTCCACGAATCGATGGCCGGAGTTACACGAGCTGGCCATGGGCAATGACCTGATGCTTCGCAACCCGGCTCACTGGCCGCATTTTCAGCCGGGAGACGATCTGAGCGGCGGCAATCAGGACCGCTTTTTTGTCCGCTCGGCCAGCGGGCGGTATTTCGATGTGGGACCAGCCATCGGACTGTCTGAGGCTTTTGTCACTCGCGGCATCGCCGTCGCTGATGTGGACGGCGATGGCCGTCTGGATTTCGTCATCGCCAACCAGTGGGCGGATTCGTTCGTGTTTCACAATGTAAGCGAATCCACCGGCGGCTTCCTGGGCCTTCATCTTCTGCTTCCCGTCACGCCGATCCGGACCGCGATCTACGCCGGACACAAGACACGGGAGACCGCGGCTTCACCCGCTATCGGCGCGCGCGCAACCGTGTACCTTCCCGGCGGCAGGAAGCTGGTCCAGCAGGTAGATGGCGGCAACGGGCATTCCGGGAAAAGCAGTCCTGATCTCCATTTCGGACTGGGCGTTGCGGGGCCGCAGAATCTGCGGGTCGCGATTGACTGGCGCGATCGTCAGGGAATGATTCGGCATATGGAAACCAGTCTGACGCCGGGCTGGCATACCGTGCTTCTGGGGAGTGCTGACTGATGATTTCAACTGACCAATGGGCCCAGGCGCGACGACTCAGTGGCTTGCGGCGGTTTGCCTTTGCCATCACAGTGTTCAATATTCTCGGGCACACTGTTTTTGGATTTGAACAATCCTGGGCCGAGCCGTGCTTGTCTTTGGCCGCGGCCTATGCTTGCGAACTGTTTCTGGAGTGGCGAGAAGCACGGGAACAGGGCCGTGCTCCGCGTTTTCTGGGCGGATGGCGCCAGGCTATCGATTTCCTGCTACCCGCTCATATAACCGGCCTGGCTGTGGCCATGCTTCTGTACTCTAGCGACCGCATCTTGCCGGTCTTCTTCGCCGCCATGGTCGCGATCGCATCTAAAGCGACTTTCCGCCTGAAAGTGGATGGGCGTCCTCGCCATTTTCTCAATCCATCTAACTTCGGCATTACCGTTACGCTGCTGTTGTTTCCCTGGGTTGGAATCGCCC
>JBAVLE010000352.1:0-8201 GCA_049688735.1 Candidatus Angelobacter sp.
GTCAGTTGCAACTTCAAATGCTGGTCGTAATGAGACACCACTTCGTCCAAGCTTTGGAACCTTCCATCGTGATAAAAACCGCCTTTCTGGTGGCTCCAGAGGCCGCGCAACGGCGTGGTCCGGTACATCCTGGTGGGAGAGCGGGCCGACTGGAAATCATCAATACCAGTCTCTTCCGGAGTGTGCAGGCTTGAACCAGGCTCGGTGTAAAGATCAGGCACGTGGCAGGTGGCGCACTTTGCTTTTCCTGAGAACAGCGCCTTACCCAGCGTGGCTTGCCCTTTATCAAAGCTGCCTTCCGGCGGCTTTGGCGCAGGAATGGCCAGTTGATAAAACTGCAATGCACCCAACTTTGAAGTAATTTGGTCATCACTGTTGCGCACCTGGTTATAGTGCGCGCGTGCGCCCACTGGAAATTGTTCGGCTGTCAGTTTGGGTTCGGAAAAAGCTCCCTTGCCGTGCATCTGGGTATTTGCGACATACGCATTCCAATATGGAACCGATCCCCAGCCTGTATAGGTGCTATTGTTTACCCCCGCCATGCCAAAAGCAGGCGGCAGCAGCGTTGCCCCTGACTTGCCGTCGGCCTGAAATGCTTTTGCATCCTGATTGAGTTCAGCGTCGTATTTGCCCGGTCCCCAACTCGTCAGCACTTTTTTTAGGGTCGTTACATCAACTCCAAGCAGGTCGGCAACAGGCTGGAGATTGGGAGCCAGCGATACAATCGCGCCGACATTCAGGTCACGGTTCGCCCAACCATCAAGCCGGTGTCCGATTCCCGGGGCGAAGGAATCATCCACCGTCGAATGGCAAAGCGCGCATTGAATGCCCATCGACTGCAATTTTCCTTGTTTGTCGAAAATGCCGGTCACGCCCACCACAGAATTCAGTTTCAGGAGGGCGAGCGTAGTAGCCGGATCGTCAAGGTTCACTTTGCCGGCCTTGATCTGTGCGACAAGACTGGCTGGCAACGCATCGGCATCCACTTTGAGCCCTACAGAAAGAGCGGGTTTGGGACTCACGCCGCCGCCTACGCCGCCCAGGTGTTCACCGGCGATTGCCTGGTGCAGGTGAAGAGTGTCACCCCAGAAAGCCTCGTCGCCAAAAGTGTCATAGCGGAAGATCTGCCGCCCCTGATTGAACATTGCCTGCATGTTGTTATTGATCTGTTGATCATTCGCCGGGGCAGCAGCGGCCGCAGCATGAGTGGAAGATGCTTTGTTGGACTTTGCACCTGACGCCCAGGCAGCAAGCAGCACCAGGAACACACAGCCTGTCAGGAGAGTTACCAGCTTCTTTGCGTGGTTCATACCACCTCTTTTTTCTTTCTATTCTTTGGAGTTTTAAAGACTGGGGCCCGAGTTTTACCGCAGGATGCGTACTCGCCTGGGGACGTTGAAGGTTATCGGCGGCGCGAATTATAAACTGACGCGCATTTTCAATGAAGCTATTTCTGACACTCCAGGTTAGTGCCTTTCCTCTTCGTCTTCTTTTTTATCACTTCCCGGATGTTCTTTGATCCATTCCGCAACCCGGAGTTGATCTCTCTTTTTCTGAGCAGCCGATAATGTCTTCGCCAGCTTGCCGGCCTGTGATTTGCCTTCACTTGATCCAAACCGCGCGGCAATCGTGAACCATGTAAACGCTTTCTCTTTGTCTGGCCCGCATTTGCTTAAATAAAGCCTGGCGAGCTCGTACATTGCCTGTTCCTGACCGTGCCCTGCCGCTTCCTCATACCAATGCACCGCTACAGGACAATTGCCCTGCCCGGCAGACTCTCTCGCCAACTCCACCTGCGCCGCGGGCTGCTCCTGCTCCGCTGCTTTGGCATACCACTTTCGCGCTTCTTCACTGTCTTTGCTTACGCCTGCGCCCTCGTCGATCGCTTTGGCCAGATGAAGCTGCGCTTCTGGATTTCCCTGTGTCGCGGCCTTCTGGTTCCACTCCGCCGCTTGTGCAGGATCAGCGGCCACGCCAAAGCCGCGCTCATACATAAACGCCAAGTCCCGCTGGGCGCGTGGATCGCCCTGCTCCGCAGCCTTTCTTTCCCAGAGCAGCGCCTGGGCGTAGTCAATTGGTATGCCGCGACCATAAAGGCAAATCCGTCCGAGCTCATACTCAGCCGGGACATAGCCCTGGTTTGCAGCTTCGGTCAGCAGGCGAATGGATTCTTTCCCATCGGGCTGCACATGCTGGCCTAGGTCGTAGCAGGAAGCGAGCGCCGTTTGCGCGACAGGGTCTTTTGCCCCGGCTTGCTGCTGAAGAGTGGCGAAATCTTTGTCATCCCGAGGGCAGACGTCTGATTTCCCTATCTGTGCCGCTGCGATACTGAAGCTGATGATCGTGAACGCAAAGAGCCTGAGCGGATAGTCTGGAGTCATGATTGTTCTCAAGGAGAGCAGTATAGTTCGAGGGATGCCAACTCGTCCCAATGATCCTGCTATTGAAATTCTTTTAATATTTTCGGAACGGAACGGCGCTAAATTCATGGCTGAAATTATTCGAAGTCCAAGTCGCTCCCAGCGATAACCTGTGCACGCCTTTATAATGAGCGATGTGCGAATGTTTCGCGTATCGCTCACCCTTTAACTCAGGAATCAGGAGAAAACTTATGCCAATCGCCGACCTTTTGCTCACAGAATACGACGAAGAAGTTAAAAAGACGCGCGCCACCCTTGAGCGTGTTCCCTTTGACAAGAAGGATTTCGCACCGCATCCCAAGTCGATGCCGCTCGACAAACTGGCGCCGCACGTTGCGGAGCTGACCGGCTTCGGATACATCATTCTGACCACGCCTGAGCTCGATTTCTCTACTGCACCTGCGCGCGAACGTCCAACTTTTGAGTCAGCCGCCTTGCTCAAATCATTTGATGAGAATGCGGTTAAGACCCGTGAAGTGCTGCGCAAGACGCCTGACGACGCTTGGACGCAGCCCTGGAGCTTAAGTTTCAAAGGTAAACAAATCTTTAACGGCTCCAGATTTCTTGCCTATCGGCAAATGTTCTTAAATCACCTCGTTCATCATCGCGCGCAACTCGGCGTCTACCTTCGACTCAACGAAAAGCCTCTGCCCGCAACCTACGGTCCCTCCGCCGACGACACGATGGGGTTCTAGTACTCAAGGCCCTCAGCTATCAGCCGCTGAATATTTGCCCCGAAGAACGGGCTAACTGGAAGTTATTCCGGGCAAGTCCTCTTCTGGATATCTAGCCGGATCAGCGAGAAATGCGCTGCCTGCTCCGTGTATCGTGAGGCCAGTGGGAAACTTCATTTCGCTGCTGCCCGTCGTAAATTCGCCCATTTGAAGCGCTCTCGATCTTTGCCCCTGTCGCGAGACAAGACACACTCCACCCCTGAGAGTTACAATTTCGTTTTCGCAACTTGCTGTCATTCTGATCTGCAAAGTCACGGAGGCATCCTGTGGACGATCTGCCTGAGAAGCCTGCAAAGCAAGATAAAAACGACAAGCCTGACAAGTCCAAACCGTCATCTTTGAACACTGGTGTCTCCCGGCGCGACTTTCTGAAAATTTCCGGTGTCTCCGCTGCCGTTCCGCTCGTGAGCCATGTCAGCGCCCTTGCCTTCGACGACACCCCGCACGTTCAAGGACCCAGCAAGGTTCCTGTATCGCTCAACGTGAATGGCAAGAAGCTCAATGCGCAGCTTGAGCCGCGCGTCACCTTGCTGGATGCCCTGCGCGATCAGTTTGAGCTCACCGGCGCCAAGCGCGTTTGCGATCGCGGCACCTGCGGCGCTTGCACCGTGCTGATGGATGGAAAAACCGTCTACTCCTGTTCTGTGCTGGCCATCGATGCGCAAAGCGCGCAGATCACAACCGTGGAAGGCCTCGGCGAACCGGCCCATCTCCATCCCATACAGCAGGCGTTCATTGACAATGACGCGCAGCAATGCGGCTTCTGCACGCCGGGCTTCGTAGTTGCCACCAAAGCTTTTCTTGACCAGCATCCCAATCCCACGCCAGAGCAGATCAAGCATGGCCTGGGCGGAAACTTCTGCCGTTGCGGAACCTATGCCGGAATGCGCGCCGCCGTATTGCAGGCCGCGAAGACGAAAGGAGCCTGATCCATGGCAGACGACAATACTAAATATGGATGGCCCGCCGCCGACCAGCGAACGCTGATTGGCAAGCGCATTTCACGCGTTGATGGCCCGGAAAAAGTTTCAGGCCGCGCCAAGTACACCTATGACGTGCATCGGCCCGCCATGTTGTATGGCAAAGTAGTGCGCTCTCCGCATGCCCATGCCAAGGTCGTTAGCGTCGACACATCGGCCGCGGAGAAGATGCCCGGCGTGAAAGGCGTTTACATCATCCAGGATAAAGGCAGCGAAATTCACTGGGCTGGCGATGACGTGGTTGTCGTGGCTGCCGTTGATGAACCCACCGCAGCCGACGCGGCGCGGACTATCAAAGTTGAATATCAGCCGCTTCCCCATTTTGTAGACGACTTTACGCAGCCGCAAAATGTTCCTGAAAACAATGGCCCGCTGGCCCGGCGCGATCTCTTCCAGATGTTTGACGATGAAATGCCGGAGCAGCAGTTCATTTCTACCTTGCAAAAGCGCGGCCTCGCCTTCAAGGTATCGCCGGCTTTAATCAAGCAATTGAAGGACGACGACCAACCTGAGAACGTAATCAAAGCTGTCCAAACAGCGCCGGTGAAAGAGCCGCAGCCTAATGATTCTCCTTATAAAAAAGAGACGCAGCAGATCAAAGGCGATCCCGACGCTGCTTTTAAGGAAGCGGAAGTTGTTTCTGAAGGCGTGTATGGCTGCCCAGTGATCACGCATTGCTGCCTGGAAAGCCACGGATCCATCGCCGAGTGGACTGACAGCGACCATCTTTTCTCCCACATCTCCACGCAGAATGTTTCCGGGCTCGCCGGCCAATACGCTCAGGCCCTGAAGATTCCTGAAGCAAACATCCATGTTCATCAGGACCACATTGGCGGCGGCTTTGGCAGCAAGTTTGGCATTGATCGCTGGGGCGCTTATACGGCGCAGGTTTCAAAAAAGGCCGGCGGAAAGCCGGTGCGCGTGATGCTGGAGCGCGATGCCGAACTGGAAGTCGCTGGCTGCCGGCCATCGGCGTTTGCCAAAGTAAAAGTCGGGGCAAAAAAAGATGGCACGCTTACGGCGTGGCAATCTGAATCATGGGGAACCGGTGGTCCGGGCGGAGGCGGCGCTCCACCTATGCCTTATGTTGTAAATATTCCCAACCAGCGCAAGCAGCACACAGCCATCGCCACCAATATTGGACCGGCGCGAGCATGGCGAGCGCCCAATCATCCGCAGGGCTGTCTGATTACCATGTCGGCCATTGAAGATTGCGCTGCAAAGCTGGGCATAGACCCTCTGCAGCTGATGCTCAAAAACATCGCGCTTACCGCGCCATCAGAAGACACTTTCCATCGCGCCGATACCTATCGCGACGAGTTGATGATTGCCGCTGACCTGATCGGATGGAAACAGAACTGGCATCCACGCGGACAGGATTCCGGCACAACCAAGCGAGGCCTGGGTTTAGCCATTCACACGTGGGGCGGACGCGGACACGAAAGCAACTGCGCTCTTAGCATTCACTCGGATGGCTCGGTAGATATCAAAATTGGGAGCCAGGACCTGGGAACCGGGACGCGTACCGCGATTTTGATCGTAGCCGGCGAGACGCTCGGTTTGCCCATCGAGAAAATACAGCTCAACCTTGGGGACAACCAATATCCGGCGGATGGTGGATCGGGCGGCAGCACCACAATCGGCGGCGTCAGCTCTTCCACGCGACGAGCAGCCATTGACGCGCGCGATCAGCTTTTCGCCAAAGTCGCTTCGGCGCTGAACGCCAAGCCGGACGATCTGGAAGCCGTTGGCGGAAGCATTCGCGTCAAGTCAGCGCCTTCGCGCAGCATAAGTTGGAAAGACGCTTGCGCCAGACTCGGTACTCAACCAATTCAGGCGCTCGGCAAGAATCCCGGCCCAGGCGATCTCATCTCCAGCGGCGTGGGCGGCGCGGTAATGGCCGACGTTTCTGTCGATACCGAAACCGGCATCGTAAAAATGAATAAGATGGTCTGCGCGCAGGATTGCGGCCTCATCATCAGCATGAAAACCGCTGAGAGCCAGGTGTATGGCGCCATGATCATGGGCATTGCCACTACTCTCTACGAAGAAAAAATCATGGACAAAAATCTTGGCCAAATGCTCAATCCAAATATGGATTTCTACCGTCTCGCAGGCATCGGCGACGTTGGCGAATTGGTAGTTCATATGATGACAGGCAAAGGCTATGATGAACGCGGCCCAATTGGTTTGGGCGAACCGCCGACCGTAGGCCCAATGGCTGCGATCGGCAATGCGGTGGCCAATGCTATTGGCGTGCGAGTGCCGTTCCTGCCCATCACGCCCGATCGCGTAGTGAACGCGCTCAACCCGCAAGGAGGCAGCAATGCGACCGTTTGATTACGCCTCTCCCACTGCCGTAGATCAGGTTCCCGCGCTGCTCGGCAAAAACTGGGGTGAAGTGGAAATTCTCGCCGGGGGCAGTGACCTGCTTTCCTTGATGAAAGATGAAATCACCACGCCCAAACGGCTGGTGAACATCAAGCAGATTTCCGGCCTGCACACCATCAGCAATGAAGGCGGCGCAACGCAACTGGGCACTCTGGTTACGCTGGATAGAATTGCGCACGCATCTGAAATCCAGCATCAGCATCCCATGCTGGCGTCAGCGGCTGGTGATGCTGCCAGTCCACAGATTCGCAATGTTGCTACCATCGGCGGCAATCTCTGCCAGCGTCCGCGCTGCTGGTATTTCCGCACGGGCCACGGTTTGCTGGCGCAGAAAGACGGCAAATCGCTCGTGCTCCAGGGCGACAATCGCTATCACGCCATTCTCGGCAATGATGGGCCGGCGCTTTTCGTCAGCCCATCAACCATTGCTCCTGTCCTGATTGCCTATAAGGCAAAAGTCCGAATCGTGGGCCAGCGCGGTCCCCGAGAAATTCCTCTGGAAAAATTCTTTGTCATCCCCAGGACAGAGCAGGAACGCGAGCATGATCTCAAGCCGAATGAATTCATTTCCCACGTCATCGTGCCGCCGGCTCCCGGAGTTCGCGCGGCGCACTATGAAATCCGCCAGAAAGAAGCTTTTGACTGGCCTTATGCCACCGCCGCTGTCGCCCTCACGATGAACGCCAGCACGGTGCAGAGCGCTCGCATTGTCATGGGGCACGTCGCGCCTATTCCGTGGGTTTCAGCGGAAGCAGCGCAGGCGCTGCAAGGCAAGGCTGTAACGCAGGCCACGGCAGAGCAGGCCGCGCAAGCTGCGGTAGCCAAAGCCAAGAGCCTGGGACACAACGCCCACAAAATCCATCTGGCACAGGTGGCTGTAAAACGGGCCATCCTGGCCGCGGCAGGATCGCAGGCCGCAGGGGGTGCAGCATGAGCAACGTACCTGAAAGATTCAATACAGATCGTGCGGGGCTGTGCTCCGCGTTGCACTGGAAGAGCCAATACATCTGGTCCGCGCCTGATCCCACAGTCCCACGCTCAGGCGACGGGTTGTTCTGGTGCGCCATGACTCAGACCTGCATTGGGCCTGACGGCAAACTCGCCGAGCCGGGAAATTGCTGTTCCGGTGAGCGCGGCTGCCACTGCGGAGCCAGCAAATAAGCCGATATCGATTAGGGCAAGTGCGATCCCCGCTGGAATCCTCGAACTAAAACACGAATGGCTGGAATAAATTTTCGATTTTCTACTCCAGCCATTTTTTAAGGTTCGACCGTGGTGATTAATGAATGCTTTATTCTTTTTTCAAGCCGCCTTGATGCTTACGTCGATCAGGTACGCTTGGTTACGTCTTGCTTTTCCAGTTCAGCAAGGCGGGCTTTCATCTCTTCGTAACATCGGTTCTTCCATGTGGGGGCCTCTGGGAATTTTACAACAAGGGACAGGAAGTAAGAGATGAAGTGATAGAAGCTCAATTTACACGAGGGCGGGGAGCACCTGAGGATGCCAACATATCATTTGCATCAAAATGAGCTTCAATTCTCCGTAGCAGGTCCCGAAGGAAGACGCTCTGCCGGTCAATGGACATTCGCAGCAGACGATCCTCTATTTCATAGCGCGATTTTGAGATATTTTCCCATGAGTTGTCGAGGATCTTGGTGGGCGGAACAGGTGTCCGT
>JBAVLE010000353.1:0-5282 GCA_049688735.1 Candidatus Angelobacter sp.
ACCAACGGATGTTTTGATCTTCTTCATGTTGGCCATGTCCGTTATTTGCGTGCCGCCAAGGAATTGGGCGGCAGGGTGGTTGTGGCGGTGAATTCAGATGCAAGCACGCGCGCGCTCAAGGGCGAAGGCCGGCCCCGGGTCCCCGGCGATGAGCGTGCAGAGATTCTGGCCGCGCTCAGTGACGTAGATGCTGTCACTCTTTTTGACGCGCCGGATGTCACCGAGCTTATACGTTTGTTACGCCCCGATATTCACGCCAAGGGCACTGACTATACTGAGCAAAATGTGCCGGAGCGCGATGTTGTTATCGCCTGCGGCGGCCGCGTCGCCATCGTCGGCGATCCTAAAGACCACTCCACGACTGATCTCCTGAGAAGCGAGTTGCAGAGAGATGAAGTACTGAGGCGCGAATGGCCAAAATCCTGATCGTGCGGCTGGGAGCCATGGGAGACATTCTGCATGCCTTACCGGCGGCTACGTCAATCCGTGCCGCCCTTCCCAATGCAACTATAGGGTGGTTGGTAGAAGAACGCTGGTCTGAGTTGCTGACAGCGCAGGGAAGAAAGGCCAGCGGGTACGGCGTCAGCCCGCAAAAGCCGGTCGTCAACAATATTCACACATTGGATACTCGAAGGTGGAGGCAGCATTTTTTTCGCCCTTCTGCCACGGCGGAGATAGCGGGTGCGCTGAAACGCGTAAAGAAAATCCAATATGACTTTGCCCTGGATTTTCAGGGCGCCATCAAGTCCGGAATTTTTGCCAAGCTTGGCGGCGCAAAGATTCTGGCCGGATATGTGGACCCGCGCGAATCGGCTACGCGGTACTTTTATAGAAAAATCCTGCGGCGCCAGGGCGAACACGTTATCGAACAAAATTTGTCGCTCGCGAGTGAGGCCCTTGAGCCTATCCTTGGCAATCGCCCATTGAAATTGCTCGCACCGCAACTTCCTATTGACCCCACTGCAGAAGCCTGGGCCGATTCTGAAATCACCCGGCTTGGAATTGCCAGCTATGCCATTGTGAATCCCGGCGCAGGCTGGGGAGCAAAGCAATGGCCGCCTGAGAAATATGGCGAAGTTGCCAAGGCGCTCGCCGTTCACAACATCAAGACGCTCGTGAATGCATCCGCGGAGGAGTGCGAGCTGGCGCAGGCAGTGGTGAAGGCCAGCGGCGGCAATGCATTTGAATTGCGCTGCACCATCGGCCAGCTGATTGCGCTCACGCGTCGCGCGCGCATTCTGGTGGGCGGCGATACCGGCCCGCTGCACCTTGCGGCTGCGCTGGGAATCCCTGTGGTCGGTTTGTATGGACCTACTGATCCCGCCCGCACTGGCCCGTTTGGCGCCCGCGTGATTGCGCTGCGGCACCCGGACAGCGAAACCACGTTTTCTCACCACCGTGAAGCTGAAGCTGGATTGCTGAAGATTTCCGCGGAAGAAGTTATTGCCGCCGCTCGCCACCTGCTTGGAGGCAGCAATGCCTAGCTGGTCTCGAGTTGCCACCCGATCACGTGTGCCACTCGGCTTTATTTTTGCAGCCGCATATTTCTGGCTTGCGCGACCCACGTGGACTTCTCTGGGCGCAGGTTTCGCCGTGGCCACTGTAGGAGTTCTCATCCGCGCTCTTGCTTCAGGGCACATACGCAAAAATGCCGAACTTGCGACAACTGGACCCTACGCCTACACTCGCAACCCGCTCTATCTTGGTTCCATCATCATTGCTATAGGTTTCATTATTGCAGCCCGTAATGTCTGGATCGGCATCGGTGCGCTTGCCATGTTCGCCTTCATCTACATGCCGGTAATTACCGCGGAAGAAAAATATCTGAGATCCGCATTTCCCTCCTATGAGCAGTACGCCAAAGAAGTGCCGCGCTTCTTGCCACGTTTAACGCCGTACCGGGGAGATGCCGAGGTAGACGATGGATCCGCGCATTTCTCTTCCGCGCTTTATCTTCGACATCGCGAGTACAACGCGGCCCTGGGCGCGGTTCTGATGGTTGGCGCTCTTGTGCTGAAAATGCTGGTAAAACATTGATCCAGATTCGTAACTATCTTGTAATCGCCATTTGCGCATTGCTGGTCTTCGGCAGTCTGGCGGTTGCCTTTGCTTCATCGCCGCAACGTGCAAAGCCTGCCACTGCCCCAGAACCATCTCCCGTGCGTCAGCCCACGAAGCAGGGCAAGGCGAGTTGGTGGCGCCGTCAGTATCCCGTCCGCGACCTGAATACCAGTTCCCAATTGGGCAGACATACGTCTATAGCGGAGAGTGGCGGGTCTTTAATGCCGGGATTGCTACGCTACGGATGGAGCAGGCAGGTCGGGAAAATCGAATTGTTGCGACAGCTGACGCTGCCGGGACTGTTTCACTGCTGTACCACGTTCACGACCGGCTGGAATCTTTTTTTGATCCTTCAACTTTTTGCTCGCACAATACTTCCCGCCACATTGAAGAAGGCTTTCGGCGCGTAGAGAGCAACATCTCATTTGACTACCAGCGCGGTAAAGCAGTGCTGGACCACAAGAACATAAAAAAGAAAGAGAGCAAGCATGAGGAGCATGACATTCCCGGTTGCGTTACCGACATGCTCTCGTCCATTTACTACGTGGCCTCTTTGCCTCTACTGCCGACGAAGACCTACAGCTTTCCCATCAATGATGGCGGTGAGACAGTCACCGTAATGGTCCATGTGGAAGCGAGAGAGCAAGTAAAAACGCCCGCTGGTACTTTCAACACGATTCGCATTCAGCCGGAAACTTCATCGCCCTTACTCCGGGACAAAGGAAAAATCTGGGTCTGGTACTCTGACGATGCAGCTCGCGTTCCAGTGCAGATGCGCGCACGCCTCTCCTGGGGCACTCTTACTTTTTATCTCTTGCGGATTGAAAAAAAGTGATGGTCGATCCACTTTAAACGACAGCAATTTGTTGAAGAGCGCGGTGTGCGGTCACTTTTTCTGCAATAATAGCTCTAATAATTTAAGGACTTGGAAGGGGGAGCATGAGCGCACAGCCGACGTCTGATCCGGAACTGGTGGAAGTTTTTGACACAATGCAGGAATCGGAGGCGATGGTAGTCCACGGGCTCCTGACCTCTGCGGGTATTGAATCGGTTGTTACCAACCTGGAGGCGCCGCAGGACGTTTTGCCAGGGGTGGGAGGCATTTCCGTTCGTGTAAACGCGGCCCAGGCAGAAGACGCGCGGCAACTAATTGATGATTTTCGGAAAAACGGCGCGTCCGAGGACGATCCCTCACCGCTCGATGAAGATAGAACACAAAGCTAGGCCATTGCTGTGTAAAAAAGCAAGGTAGCTCACAATGTGCCTTCGTCATTCAAGTTATCGGTTGCGCCTCCGCTTGGGGCCATCCGGCCAAAAGATAAAACTACTCCCCTCCGGGTGGCCGCCCGGGAAGCAAATGGTGGAATGTGCGCCTCCTGATTATTGAAGACGAACCTAAGATCGCCCGCAGCTTATCTGAAAGCTTTGAAGCGGAGCACTTTGCGGTTGACTTGGCGGAAGACGGAGAGAAAGGCCTGGAACTGGCGACCGAGATCCGCTACGACGGCATTGTTCTGGACTGGAACCTGCCTCGCATGGATGGCCTTTCTCTCTTGAGAAAATTGCGGCAAGCGGGATCTACCACGCGAGTACTGATTTTGAGCGGTCGCCGTGAAGTTGCTGATCGTGTGGCCGGGCTGCAAGCAGGCGCGGACGACTACCTGATCAAACCGTTTTCTTTTCAGGAACTGCTGGCTCGAATGCACACGCTTCTGCGCCGTGCCCAGGAAACATCTGAAATCCTCAAAGTAGGCGACCTGGTGCTTGATCCGCAACGCCACCTGGTTGAGCGTGCAGGCAAACCCATTAAACTCAGCCAGCGGGAATACGCGCTGCTTGAGTACCTGATGCGCAATGTTGGACGCACCGTAACCCGAACCATGGTGGTGGAACACGTATGGAATTTGTGGTTTGACGGCCTAACCAGCGTGGTGGATGTTTACATCAGTTATTTGCGGGCTAAAATTGACCACGACTTTTCTCCTCCCTTGATTCATACCATCCGTGGCGTCGGGTTCATGCTTTCCGCCGAACCTAAGCTTGAGAAAAAAGAAAAGTAGACAGCCAGCTTATTGCTGCTGAATGCGAGCTTCAACGCTCTTTCCATCCAGCAGAAACGTCACGGCACCCTGCAAGTCTGTGCGATAGGTTCGAACTTCCGCGGCTTGCAGCCGATCCAGCACCACTTTTCGCGGATGCCCAAAAGAATTTTGATACCCGGCGGAGATCACGGCAAAGCGCGGATGAACAGCAGCCAGCAACTCGGGTGTTGTAGAGGTGGCGCTGCCATGATGAGCGACTTTCAACAGATCAGCGCGCGGCGACTCTGATGCCACAAAGCGCTCCATCTTTTTCTCCAGGTCGCCTGCCAATAGAGCGCTTGTATCGCCATAGGCAATTAACAACGCAAGAGAAGCATCATTGTCCCGGCGTTCCGTTGGCTGCCAGTCCGCCGGAGGCGAAAGCACGCGGACCTTGGTTCCACTCCAAGCCAGCGCATCACCCGCCACGTGACGCCGAATAGCGACGTGGTTCTCCCTTGCCACTTCATAGAGGTGCAGTAACGCGGTGGTTTCAGGATTGATGCCCACCCACATCTCAGGGGGATGAAAGTCTTCAATTATTTTAGGCAAGCCGCCAATATGGTCACCGTGCGCATGCGTGAGTGCAACTACGTCCAGGTGGTCTAGCCCTCGCGACCAGAGATAAGGCGCGACCACATCTTCCCCTAAATCAAATTCACTATGCACCGGACCGATACTGCCGCCGCCATCGATGAGCATGGTTCTTCCCTCCGGCGAAACCACAAGCAGGGAATCCCCCTGCCCCACGTCGATGGCGGTAATTTCCAGTTTGCCGGCTTCAACGTGCGGCGCGCCGTGATAAACAGCGACAAGCCCGCCCGTAACAAACAATGCGGCCAGTCCGCCAAGAGCTATAGCGCGCTGCTTGCGCACGGCCAAGAAGGCCAGCAGAATTCCCGCGACTGCTATCAGTGCAAGTAGCTCTGTGGGATCAGGAACTCGCCATTGGGCGAGATGAAAATGGGACAAGAGACCAAGGCAGCCCCGCGTCCAATGCAGCGCACCAGCAGCGATCATCGCAGCAAGGCGCGCAAATGGCAGGGAAACGTAACTCAAGGCAATGGCAGCAATCCCCGCGTTAAGCATCAATCCGGCCAAAGGTAGGACCAAAATGTTGGCGGGAACTCCCAGGATGGC
>JBAVLE010000354.1:0-15058 GCA_049688735.1 Candidatus Angelobacter sp.
GAGCGGGCATGGACGAACTGCACGAGCAGACGGTAAATCTTTTATCCTTCCAGCAACTGCCCACAGGCGTTTTTGATTCGCAAGTTGCGTTCAACATGCTGGACCGTTATGGCCGCGCTTCGAGTCGGCCGTTGGAGGCAACGGAACGCCGCATTGCTGCGCACCTGCGCAAGCTGCTGGGCGTCCATGCGCCGATGCCTTCTATGACGCTGCTACAAGCGCCCGTTTTCCACGCGCATACTTTCTCCATCTACATTGAGATGGCCGCGCCAATGGCCATTGGCGATTTCGCCCGCAGCCTTGTAGGCGAGCATGTGCAGATTGCGCGCTCGCCAGAAGATTCTCCCAGCAATGTAAACGTCGCGGGCAAGGACGAGATCATGGTCGCGGTGCGGCGTGACGTGGTGCATGAAAATGGCTTCTGGCTCTGGGCCGCCGTGGATAATCTTCGTTTGGCGGCGCTTACCGCCGCCGACTGCGCCACTGCTCTGGCCGCTGTCCGGCCATTTGGGAAAGTTCAGTGAAGTTCGCGCTGATCATGTTGTTGCTTGCGGCCATGTCCACGCTTGGCTGCGGCTATCACACCGCCGGACACGCCACCCGCATCCCTGCCAGCGTGCGCACCATCGCTGTCCCTATTTTCGTAAACCAGACGCAGACCTACCGAATTGAGCAGATACTTACGCGCGACGTTGTCCGCGAATTTCTGGCGCGCACGCATTATCAGATTGCCAATGATGGTGGACAATCCGCTGGCGCTGTGCTGAAAGGCACCGTCGTCTCCGCGCAGGCCGCGCCGCTCACCTATGACGCGCAGACCGGACGCATCTCCAGCGCTGTCGTTACTGTTTCGATGAAAGTTTCACTCGTCGACCATGCCGGTCACACTTTCTTTGAGAACCAGAATTACACCTTTCGCCAGCAATACCAGGTCTCGCGTGAAGTCACCAGTTTTTTTGAGGAAGAGACTCCGGCGCTGCAGCGCATGTCGCAAGACTTTGCCCGCACTTTAGTAGGCGACGTTCTGGAGGCCTTCTGATGCCGGGCCCCGGAAGAAGTTTTGCTCCGGCAGAAAAGTTCGCGTCTGAAGTTGCGGGCCGCAAGCTTCGCGCTGCCTATGTGTTGATCGGCGATGAAGTTTTCTTTCGTGATCAATGCCGCCAGGCGCTGTTGCAACACCTTGTCCCAGCCGATATGCGTGACTTCAGCTTGCACGATCTTGATCTGGCTCAGGTAAGCATTGCGGAAGTGCTGGACCGCGCGCGCACACCGTCGCTCATGGCGCCGTTTCAGGTTTTCTTTGTGCGCGGCGTTAAAGAGCTTTACGGACGCGGCTCGCACACTGAAGAGTTCGCCGCCATTGAAGCCTACATGAAAGATCCCAACCCGGACGCCGTGATCATCTTTGTCGCAGACCATATCAGCATTCCCGCCGACGTTCGCCGCATGGAGATGCAGGATAAAGATCGCTATGAGCGCATCCGTGAAACGCTGGGCGAATACTGCGGCATCGTGGAGTTGGCACGCGTTGAAGAAGCCGACGGCATACGCTGGATCATCGACCAGGCGCAGAAAGAGAGCGTAAAAGTTGATCAGGACGCAGCCCGCGAATTGATTGACGCGCTGGGCGCGGACATGATGCTCGTGAGCCATGAGCTGGAAAAACTGATTCTTTATGTGGCCGAGAAAAAGCACATCACGCTGGGCGACGTGGAAACCATGGTCCTGGCTGCCAAGCAGCGTTCCTTGTATGAACTTACTGACGCCATTTCCGCCCGCGATAAAACCCGCGCACTCAGCGTGCTGGACGCGCTGCTCTCCACCAGTGAAGGCGATGACGCCGCTATCGGCCACCTTTATATGCTGGCCCGCACCTTCCGCCAGATGTTGGTGATTCTGGAGAAAAACGTCCGCGACTCGCGCGCTATCTGGCAGGCGCTGTGGCAGGGCTTCCGTCTGCCGCCCTTTGCCGCTGAAGACGTGATCCGCCAGGCCCGCCGCTATAAATCCCGCCGCGATCTTACCCGCGCTCTTAAGCTGATCGCCCGCGCCGACCTGGCCCTGCGATCGAACGCGCCGAGCAAACGCCTTGTGCTGGAGAATCTTGTTATCCAACTTTGCGAAGAACCCAAAGTTGTGCCGACGGAGTGGCAGCAGGAAGAGCTGCCGGTGTAAATCCCGAGCGCAGCGAGGGATCGCTACCCTCGCAAAAATTCCTTCAAGGCAGAACAAAGGCACTTTTTTACAGATTTCCAGTTAAACGGCTGATATCAGTTCACCGGCGTGATATTGACTATCACAATATGACAATCGTTGTGATGGCCGGCCCGCTTCTTGCATGTGGAAAGCGCCAATTCTTGTGCTCGTGCCGGCTGTTCGGTTTTAGCGTGTATCTCCTGCCGCAACTGCTCGACCTCGCGCTCCGCATTCTCCCGAGGAATTCGATCAAGACCACTTTCTGTATCGACTTATCCAGATTCACCACGGTTTTCGAATGGTCCTTGCCATCGGTACTGACCGCCGTCAGCAGGTGCTCACCCAATGGTGCCGTTATCTCAGTCCGCTGCATCGGTTGCTCAGGCTGGTCATCCAGCGCCAACATGCAGTCACGCGAATCGATTTCAACTAATTCGCGCTTTTTCGCGTGATTCGCGGCTAAAGGTTTTCGCTGAATGCTGAGTGCTGATTACTGAGCGCTCACTCCCAACTGCGTCAACATAAACGCATAATCGAACGCAATTTCTTTCAAGTGATCGTACCGCCCAGAGGACCCGCCATGTCCGGCGGCCATGTTGGTCTTCAGCAGCAGGACATTCTTATCTGTCTTCAGCGTGCGCAGCTTGGCCACATATTTGGCTGGCTCCCAGTACATCACCTGGCTATCGTTGAAAGAGGTCTTTACCAGTATCGCGGGATACGCGCCTTTCTTCAGATTGTCATATGGCGAATACTTCACCATGTAGTCATAAGCCGGTTTTTCATTGGGATTGCCCCACTCTTCATACTCGCCCACGGTGAGCGGCAAAGAAGCATCGAGCATCGTGTTCATCACATCGACAAACGGTACATGCGAAACCACTGCCTTGAACAGATCAGGACGCAGGTTCGTGACCGCGCCCATCAGCAGTCCACCCGCTGATCCACCTTCGATGGCGATCTTGTCGCGCGATCCATACTTGTTTGCCACCAGGTATTCGGTGCAAGAGATGAAGTCAGTGAACGTGTTCATCTTGTTCATCATCCTGCCGGCATCGTGCCAGGGTTTGCCCAGATCGCCACCGCCACGAATGTGGGCAAACGCCATTACCACTCCGCGATCCAGCAATGAAAGACGAGTCGAGCCAAACGTCACGGGAAGAATAATGCCGTAAGAACCGTAGGCGTAAACGTAAAGCGGATTGGAACCATCAGCCTTCTTCAGGTCTTTGCGGTACACCAGAGATATGGGAACCTTTACGCCGTCTTTTGCAGTGGCCCATACGCGTTCGGACTGATACTTTGCAGGGTCGTAACCACCCGGCACTTCAGTCTGCTTCAGCAGCGTGGACGTATGCTTTTCCACGTCGTAATCAAACACCGAGGCAGGCGTGACCAGTGACTGGTAGGCGTAGCGTAGCTTGTTCGTTTTGTACTCGCGATTTACCTGGACGGAAGATGTGTACACCGGCTCGGGATACGTGATGCGCTGCTTTGTGCCATCAGCAAACTCTACGATCGTGAGCTGTGGTAGCCCGTTCTCGCGTTCCACCAACGTGTAAAAGTTTTCAAAGACTTCAATGTCATTCAGCATCACGTCTGGCCGCGTAGGAACCATTTCTTTCCAGTTCTCTTTTCCCGGTGCGCTCGCCGGCGCACTCACCAGCCGGAACGTGCGGCCTTTGTCGTTGGTACGGATCAGAAACTGGTCCCCGTGATGGTCGGGATAGTACTCTACGTCCTGCTGGCGCGGAGCAATGAGCTTCC
Source organism: Candidatus Angelobacter sp. (assembly GCA_049688735.1). GTDB lineage: Bacteria > Acidobacteriota > Terriglobia > Terriglobales > Acidobacteriaceae > Angelobacter. Next base: position 3,964 of record JBAVLE010000354.1, read on the forward strand.
ACTCGCCTTTGGGATCTGAAGCGTCCAGATACCGCGCTTCAGAAGTGGTGTGGCTGCCGATCTGGAGAAAAATGTATTTATCGCTGCGAGATTTTCCCGCGCCTACCGTGAACCGTTCGTCTTTCTCTTCATAGACCAGATCATCCTTCCCTGCGGCAGTCCCAAGCTCATGCCGATAGAGTCGATACTGGCGCTTGGTCTTGTCATCTTCCACCGTATAAAAGAGCGTCTTGTTGTCATTGGCCCATGCGACGGAACCTACTCTGTCAGCAATGGGATCTGAGTCCTTGCCGGTCCTGAGGTCACGGACGCGCAGCTTGTATTGGCGAAAGCCGGTATTGTCCGTAGAGTAAGCGAGAAGATTACCGTCGTCGCTCACTTCATAGGCCCCCAATGACATGAATGGCTGGCCTTTGGCCAGTTCGTTCTGGTCCAGCGTGATTTCTTCAGCGGCCTCCAAATTCCCCTTCTTGCGACAGTAAATTTGGTACTGCTTCCCTTTTTCCCAGCGCGAATAATAAAAATATCCGCCGTCTTTATAAGGGACGTTCACGTCGGTCTCTTTGATGTGGCTGACCATCTCGTCGTAGAGCTTTTGCTGGACCGCGGCGGTGGGCTTCATCACGCCCTCGGCGTACGCGTTCTCAGCTTCCAGGTATTGCGCGACCTCGGGATTTGACTTGTCGCGGAGCCAGCGGTAGTTGTCCACCAGCTTGCCGCCATTAATATCGTTTTCCGTGTGGACCGACTTTGCCACCGGAGGTGGCGGCGGAGCAGGCGCGTTGGCGGTGCTGGCGGTTTTATCTTCTGCGTTCAGGAATGTACTCATGAGGAGAAAAGGGATAACCACTGATTTTTTCATAAATCCGCCTTTTGCGTGGGAAGTGCGGGATGGGCGAATTATAACAAGCTTGAGCAGGCAGCATTCAGCCCAGGAAGCACTATCGATGCGAAATCAAACCCTTGAAACGCGGAGGAAAGGAGTAACCGGAGGAATGAAAGAGGTTTGTTCATATCCTCCGCTCCCTCAGTTCCTCTGTGTTGTGTCCGCTCTGGAGAGGTCAGGGAGCCGACAATCAAGCCGAACAGGAGAGCGATAGAGTCATTGGCTATTCCGATCGCCACAAACCTCTAAAATGCCGGCACTGGCCTCTTTGCAGCCGTATCAAAGCCTGTAACGTGTAACATCCTGTGCTGAAAAAATTGGACGGCAATGGGAGTGGAATGCGTTCCATCTTTGCGGACGACTACCAACTGAGCTTCCTGATCAGCAACTCCGGGATTAGCTCCCAAGGTTGCGAAGATGCTGCTGTCGCTCCAGTCGCTTACCTGCAATGGCAGGAAGCTTCCATCGTCCTGATTCAGGACCAACCTCACTTCGCCCGTATCCGGCCCGAAGCTGCAGCCGTTGATAATGATCGATCCCTGCGGTTCCACGGCAAATTGCTTGCTGACTGTATCCAGACGGAGATTGCTTGCAAATACGCGGAATTCAGATATCTGCCCCGCAATGCGCGGATGGTCACAAAAAATGAAATTTGTTATGAACTGCTGCGCCTCATTCAGTTGCGGCGCCTTTGGGTTTGCCAGCCTCTGCAACTTGAGTTGGGTTGCAAACACACTCTGCCAGCCACCCGCCTGCTGCAGACTGGTAAAACGCTCCTTGAGTTGCTGGTTAAATTGCTCTATCTCCCCGCGCCTGTGTTCATTCAAATTCTCAGCCCTCTTCAAATCGGCCTGAGGCACTGAGCCATGGCTGTTAACGCTGACTGTAGCCGACTGCAACACCGGCTTTTCCGATGCCATCGGCGTGGGTTGCGCTGGACTTGCGGTCTGAGACTTCAACGGTTGTTGCGCAGCCGCGCTCAATGCGATACCGGCCATGAATATAGTGATGATTGCCCAGTTCTTCATAGTCCCCCTAGTCGCAAACCTCTATGAATGATCAATGAATTGTTGACGCTTCAAATCGCGCCGCAGCGTGCAAAACTTCAACTATTTGGGGGAAAAAGAACATCCGGTCCGTCAGTTCCGGATTCAATGCCAATTTATCTGAATGCGAATGAGAGCTGAAGCAGATTTTGCGCGGAGAGAGTATCAAGAGGCCAGCGAAAAAGGGACGAAAGCGCGGGAAGGAACAAACACTATGGAAACAGCCGGCGCATTAATCGATCCATACTGCGAAAAATTATTTCTTCATTGCCGTTTGAGCAGCAGCTTGTGGTGCAGTCTCAACCGGGCTGGCGGCGTTCTGCAAGCGGTTTGTTTCTGTCACGCCTGAAGGGCTCAGGATCACCATCTTGGATCGGCCTTCGCGTCCGCCGGGAAGAAAGATCATCTTGTGGGCAGGATCATACGCGATGCTGTAGCCTTTCACGTCCGTGGGCAGTTCGTGGTCCACCACATTGCGGTTCAGATCGATGGCCAGCACGGACCCATCGCCCGCCGCGGCGTAAAGCAGATTGCCGCCGGGATCGAGCACCAAGGCATCCGTTCCACCCGGAGCAGGAATGCGCGCCAGTTCAGCGCCGGTATCGGCATTCAGCGCTAGCACCGCGTAGCGAACAGCCACATAGAGCCGACGGCGCTGTTCATCCAGCGCCAGCCCCGTGGGCTCCGAAGCGACAACTTTAAAGCGACCGACGATTTTGTTGCTGTGATCAATTGACGCGATCTCCCCCAGGTCCTGTAAGGTCAGCAACAAAACCTGGCGAGCGCTGTCATAAAGCATGTCTTGCGGCAGGGCGTTCAGTTCCAGAACCTGCGTTTCCGCGCTGAGGCGAAGATCAATGATACTCAGGGTACGGTCAAGCACGCTTGTGGCGTAGAGCGTTTTTGTTTGCGGCACCCATAAAAGTTTTTCCGGACGATGCTGCACTGGGATTACTTTCTCCACGCTCCAGTTGCGTGTGTCTACCACGGCAATGCTGCTGTTCCCGGCCAGGGCCACGTACATCGTTCCCGAATCGTTGTCCACGGTAATGCCGCGCGGATCGTTGATCTGCGAGATGCGGGCCACAATGCGGCGCTTAATCGGGCTGAAAACTTCAATGGTGTTTGTCCCCGGACGGGTAATTACAACCTGGCCATTAGCCATCGTCACCTGGCTAAAGCCGGGGCTTCCCGGCAGGTCAATGAGCGCCACTTGGCGTAACTTGGTTGCCAGCCCAAACATAGAGCAGCTCAGCAACGTGATTAAAAGAATAAACTTGATGGTGCGCATAGGGGACAGGGACCTGCCGTAAAGGTGTTTGGATGCAAGTAGCTGGTGTTCTGATGCCCGAGGAGCAGTCAGCAATCGGCAACTAGCAATTAGCCTGATTATCGTCGGAAATCAGGAAATACCGCAACGGACGCAAAGCCCGAAAGGCATTTAGATTGATCTATCTTTGCGTCTTTCGCGCCCTTTGCGGTGAGCAGGTTTGGCCGATTGCCAGTTGCCAATTGCTATTTGCTGATTTCTCTTGCGCCTGACCTTACGTCATACCCCACCATACATTCTGGAGGGCCGATTGATGTACCGCGTGAGTGACTTTGCCGAAAAAGCGGGAGTAACGGTGCGAACCCTGCACCACTACGACCGCCTTGGGCTGCTCAAGCCCAGCGGACGCACTGAAGCCGGCTACCGTCTATATGGCGAACGGGACTTCGGGCGGCTGCAGCAGATCGTCACGCTCAAGTTCATCGGCCTGCCTCTCCGGCAAATCAAGGATCTGCTCGACGGGAGCGATCTGGATCTGGCAGCGACTCTCCGGCTGCAAAGACGGCTGTTGCTGGAAAAACACCTGCAACTGGAAGCCGCCATTCAGGCCATTGAAGAAGCTGAGCATTCGCTTAAGTCCAGCCGCGCCCCCAATCTTGCGGCCTTGAAAAAAATCATCGAGGTAATGGAAAGGCAAACTGCCATGGAATGGACCAAAAAATATTACAGTGAAGAAGCGCAACAAAAAATCGCGGAGCGGGCAAAAACCTTTACTCCAGAGATGCAGGCCAAGGTCACGGAGGACTGGAATGACCTGATTCGCGATGTTGGATCGGCCATCAGCAGCCATGAAGATCCCGGTAGCGCGAAGGCACGGAAGTTGGCGGAGCGCTGGTCCAGCTTTACTCGAGGCTTTACCGGCGGCGATCCTGAAGTACAAAAAGGCCTGAATAAGCTCTACGCTGATCCGGGAGGCTGGCCCGCCAGCTTTAAAAAGCCGTGGAGCGACGATGTGGATGCATTCATCAAGAAGGCCATAGCCGCACACAAAACAGGATGTGCATAAACCAGCCGAAGAATCAGCTCACTAGAACGGTTTCGATCCCTTCACCGCCGCAATATCGGCCAAGGAGTTCGTCGGCACGCTGCATCCAGTGTTCGAGCCCTTCTGGGCCTGTGAATGAGAACAGAACCATCAGGACCGTTCTGGTTTCCAGGCTGACCATCGCTCGTTCGGAGTCGCTGGTTGGACTGCCGAAAGGGCCTTCGGCATCGGCAAAGACTGGCAAGCTTTCAATGTTGATCAGGTCTTTGCCGATTCCTTTGTAGCTCTCGCCCGCGGCTCCGATGCGTAGTTCAATCGGTGGTGTGATCTTCTCCAGATCGTAAGTGCCCGCCGGATTCAGTGATTCCAGGGAAATCAGGTTGTTGATATCCACCACACTATTGATCTGGTACAGACCTTTGCCGGAAAGCACGCGGCGCAGCAGCGCTTCCGCCGATCCGCGATAGCGTGAAGGGTCTTTACCCAGGGCTTTGTACGCTGAGCGCATGGCAGCAATCTGCGGCATGGCGTTGATCTGTTCAGGCTTGATGCTCGCCGTGAGATGAGCGAGGTGCGCGCTGATCTCGTCCCATAACGCAGCATTGTGCTTCTCAACGCGGACTGTCGCGCACACGCAGCCAAGGGAAAAGGATGGCAGCGCGCGCTTGAGTTCGGGATGGATCGAAAAATTCATCGAAAAGGCCTAATCAAGGACACGAAGGAGCACAAAAGCAAAGCATCTGACCATGAGGGGCAGAGGGCACCTGTGATCCGCTGCGAGTGACTGGATTTTTCAGGGATCATGTCCGGCGCTGCGAGCTCGTCATTGGCAATTTGTTATTTCACAGTAAAAGTGATTTCCGACGGGTACCTAGCTGCAACCTTCAATTCGCTTCCCAGGGAGAGATCGCGAGGAGCCGAGAGCTCGCCCAGGGGCATACCGTTCGAGGTATCACCCAACATAAACGTAATGGAGGCGTCGTGGGCGAGGCTGTCCCAGAGCGGGTCAGCGGTAAAATCAGGCAGGTCGAAGGCGAAGCTGCCGTCAGTTTCCATCTTGGTTCTTGCTACAAAGAGCGCCGGCCCGGAGAAGCTTGGCAGGCCGAAGAACTTTCCAGCCCATCGGACGTTGTAAAACGCGGTCACCTCAATCTTTTTGTCGGCGAAGCGCGAGACGTCTAGCCGGCCGTGAAGCGGAGTGCTCGGGAGCTGCTGGCATTGGAGGTCGGCATGGCGCATGCTCGTGGTGAGATCGGCAGTAACGATTTCAAACTGACAGCCCGGCAAAAAGGCAATCGCCTGAAGACTCTTGGCTCGCTTACCTTCGAGCGTGGTCCCGAGCACGACTTGCGTAATTTCCCCAGGCTTAATGCTGCCTACCCATTTGCTTGCCGGCTGCGGCTGCCCGAAATCATCTCTGAGGACATACTCCACCTGAAGCGATGACGTAACGACTGGCGCGGTCATGCTGAACGCGAAAAAGTCCTGGTTGGTATTGGCTTGCGCCGCGGCAAGAACGGAAACGGCCAGCAGAAAAACAGAAACCAATGCAGGCTTCGGCATGATGGCTCCCTTCAACTGTGGAGCACATTATCGCGCAAGGGAGGTTGGTTTACCACTGAGGATGCAGAAACACCCAGACGCAACAAAGAAGGCTTCGTGACCTATGTCCTTTGTGGTTTAGCGGTTTTGGCTAAAGGCCAATGCTAAGAGCTGCTTTTCTACGCCAAATTCAGCGCCCGCTTAAACGTTCCGCGCTCTTTCTGGATTTTTTCCTGCAGCAGCGTAATGGCATAGATTAGCTGCTCAGGCCGCGGCGGGCACCCGGGAACGTAAATATCGACGGGGATTACCTGATTCACGCCCTGCACCAGCGCGTAATTGTTGAACACGCCGCCTGAGGTGGCGCAAGCGCCCATGGAGATCACCCACTTGGGCTCGGGCATCTGCTCCCATAACTGGCGGATGACTGGAGCCATCTTCTGTGAGACGCGGCCGGCAATAATCATCAGGTCAGACTGGCGAGGCGACGGACGAAACACCTCAGCGCCGAAGCGCGCGACGTCGAAACGCGATGCGCCCATAGCCATCATCTCAATGGCGCAGCAGGCCAGGCCAAACGTCATGGGCCAGATGGAGCTTTTGCGCATCCAGTTGACAACATTATCCAAGGAAGTAAGAATCACGCCCTGCGGCTGCTCATTACCAAACAGCACGTTCTTCAGGTGCTGGGCATCGTCCGGGTTTCCACCCGTATTCTCATACCGTCTGGTAAACAGCTCGCGTTCCACATCTGGATCGACTAGGTGATCGCTCATGACATCTCTATTTTAAATAGATGCGGGGCGGATGGGAAGGACTCTGAAATGCCCGAAAGAAGCGGCAAACCTCGAATAAGTAGAGGCGTTCACGCCATTGGAACTCCGATCCAGAGACCAAGATGTAAAGAATTCACGGCGACATGTATGGAATACATGGGTAGGTGGTTCGACTGGTAATTCCTCGAGTGTCGCGATTTTGGCGCTGATCGTGCTTCAAGTATCAAATAATCTCTTCGCCGAAGAGGTAAGCGTTCGTCAACTTTCATAGTTCACCGAAAGGAGATATGGATGACACACGAAATCGCAGCCGCGAACAAAGAACTTGTCCGCCGATTCTACAAAGAGGTTTACGTCAACTGGAATATGGCGGTGGCGGATGACGTCATATCGCCGCAGTTCAAATCCCATGATTGGCCCGAAGACGGCCCGGAGCGAGGCAAGCTGATGGAACGCTGGGTTGTATCTGACCTGTACGGCGCTCTCGCGGAAAGCGGAGCACTTTCGGCGCGCTAACGATTTCTATAGTCACCGCCGCCTTTATCAACGTGAGCGCCAATCTCTCCCGCCAATGGCTCTCGCGATGAGAGAGCCATAGATCGCGAGTAAACACCCGAAAGCTAAAGTGACATACAATTTCTCTGATGAGCTCCCACAACTCGCGCATCCTTGACCAGTTCACGCGCCAAGCCGCGCCGTTCGCGGCCGCTGCGGCGATACGCAACCAGGAAGCTTTAAATCGGATTGTGCAATGGGCAGGAACAACCCGGGAAGACACAGTATTGGATGTTGCTTGCGGCCCCGGCCTGCTGGCTTGCGCCTTTGCTCACGTGGCAAAACACATCACCGGCATTGATATGACTCCGGCCATGCTGGAGCAGGCGCGCAGAGCGCAGCAGGAACAAGGCCTCGAGAACATAAGCTGGGAGCAAGGTGACGTTTATTCGCTTCCCTTCCGGCCAGATCATTTTTCCATTGTGAGCTCGCGCTTCGTCTTTCATCATCTGGAGAATCCGATAGCGGCTCTCAAGGAAATGCAGCGCGTATGCAAGCCGGGCGGCAAAGTCGTCGTGGCAGACATGGTTCCGCAGCCCGCGAAAGCCGCTGCGCTGAATGCCGCTGAGCTGCTGCGCGATCCTTCTCACGTTCGTGCCCTGCCGCTCGATTTACTGCGCGGGCTGTTTGAGCAAGCAAGTCTTGTCGCGCCGCAAGTCAACAACTACAGGATGGAAGGCGAGTTGGAAGATCTGCTCTCCCGGTCATTTCCGAATGAAGGAGACGCCGATCGCCTGCGCCGGATTTACGCCGACTCTATTGATGACAATGCACTTGACCTCAACACGCGGCTCGTCGATGGAAAAATCTTCTACAGCATGCCCGTGGCTGTGCTGGTGGCGCAAAAAAGCGATTAGCATTTGGCAATTAGCAGGCTCGTTCCAACTCCACCTAAATTGACCATGTTGAATCGAGCTATGCCTGGGCATCATCAATACACTTCGCATGCATGTCTCTGAAATCTGGCGCTATCCGGTCAAGAGCCTCAAAGGCGAGCGGCTTCAAGAAACAGAAACTACCAAGCTTGGCATTCCTGGTGATCGCCAGATCGCAGTGATCAGGACGATCAACGGAAGATTTCTGACCTCACGCTCAAAGCCGAAGCTGCTCGGGCTGCAAGGCTCTATTAACGCGGATGGCGTACCAACAATCAACGGCCATCTCTGGAACTCAACCGAGGCGTTGCAACTTATTTGCGAAGCTGCCGGCGAAGCGGTGACTCTGGAGGAAATTCCTGCGCCGCAGGCTTTTGACGTTCTACCGCTGCTTGTCGCCACCGACGGAGCAGCGCGCTACCTGAACATCGACCATCGGCGCCTGCGCCCTAACATCCTTCTGGCCGACGTTCCTGAACTTGAAGAACGCAATTGGCCCGGCCACATCATCGCAATTGGTGATGCCCGCATTTATACGGAAAAGCTACGTGGCCGTTGTGTGATGACTACTTTTGATCCCGATACACAGGTGCAAGATCCCTCCGTGCTGCTACGCATTGTGCGTGAATTGGATGGCAGCACCGCGCTCGATAGTTCAGTGATTACTCCCGGCAGGATTCGCGTAGGTGACCAAGCGCAGATCATCGAGCACTAGTGGACGATCGCTAATCAAAGAGTTTCAGCTTTGGCCAGACATCTTTCAGATTGGCTTTGAGGCCGCGGCAAAGATAAATATCAAACCACTCGTCGCGGCGCGAATAAGGATGCTCTACCCGCCCCACTGCCTGCACGCTTTGGAAATGCTCGCGGTCGCCCCGGCCATCACTGCGCAGAATAATCATGGTGCTGCCGTCATAGTTGCGTGGCCCCCAAATCCAATAGCTATTGTGCTTGCTGATGGCCTGAGGCAGCCCATAGCGCGGACCGTAAAAATCGACAGCGGCTGCCTCACCCCAACCGTTGGAAAAGATAGCGGTGCGGGCGCGCTCTTCCGGCGGCAGGCCATTGTAAACTTGTGCGACTTTCTGCACCATTTCCTGCCAGCCAAACTCATCTGCATACCACTGCGGCAGCGGCCCATTCTGCTGGTGCTCAATCTCAGAGAGTTGGAAGCCCAGTGCTTTTTGATAACGCAGAAAGCTCTCCGGTGAGAGTATCGGGACGGAAAACGGCATGAGCACAACTCCCGCTGCGATGACCAGCGCGACATACACGCGCCGCATCCATGCGCCAATGCTCCGACCCGCAGCCAACCGCTCCAGTCCGATTGCTCCAGCGGCAAATAAGATCGGATAGATGGGAGCAACGTAATAATTCTTGGCCTTGAGCACGATAAAAGCGACCAGCACCACCAGGTAAGTCCAGCCGAAGATACGATACCGACCTGGGTCATGCGCCGATGTGACGCGGCCTGAATCGGTGGATCGAATATGTTTACCAAACAAAAGCCAGACCAGCCCGCCAACCCAAAGCGGCAAAAGAATTGGATTCATGATCATGGCCTGGTCGGCGATGAACGCCACAGGCCCGCGCACGACATCGCGATTGCTCATCCGGATGTTGTGCATGAGTTCCAGGAAGGGAAAGTGATAGTGCACCTGCCAGAGCAGGTTCGGCACGGAGATCACGGCACAAGCCAGCACGCCCAGCCATAGATAGCCGCTCTTTAGGAAATGCCGATGCGGCGTGAGCAGCACGCCCACCAGCAAGCCGAGCAACAGAAAAGCGATGGAATATTTATTTTCAAATCCCAGTCCAGCCGCCACACCGAACCAAAGCCAGTAGCGTGCATTGCCCGTGTTGATGGCCCGGAGTACCAGCCAGACGCATACCATCCAGATGAGCTGTTCAAACACGTTGTCCGTCAACCATGTGTGCGCTAACAGATAAAGAGGAACGACGAAAACGGCCAATGCCGCCATCGCTTGGGCAAAGCGGCCGCCACCCATTTCACGCGCCAGCTCTCCCGCAATCCATACAATCGCTGCGCCGGCAAGGATCGGCAACAGACGCACACCCAGCGGCGAACTGCCCAACACCACGCGCGAGAACCAGGCGACCCACACAGTAAACGGCGGGTGATCGACATATCCCCACGCCATATGCCGCGAGCAGGCAAGGTAATACATCTCGTCCCGAAAGATGCCGTAACGCGCCACCCTCGACAAGTGCAGCAACAGCTTGGCCGTCACAATATAGAGCACGATCGCCGGACCGGAGGTAAAGCGGTTTCGCGACGTTTCTGAAACGGCTTTTTGCGTCGTAGAGTTCATTTGTTTCTTTTTAAGAGGCCTTGTAATCAACCACGATCAGCGTAAGGTCATCGTGTTGTTCTCTGCTGCTATTTCCAGACCATGCCGTCACATGTTTTACCAGAGCATCACAAAGTTCCTGCGCAGGCTTACGGGCGTGCTCTGCCACAAAACTTTTGAACCGATCCATACCGAACTCCTCGCCGGAAAGGCTCGGCGATTCAGTAATTCCGTCAGTGTAGAGAACAAAGCGATCACCCGGCTCCAGGGTTGCCGTCATACACTTGTACGCGCCTTCCGGAAAGATACCCAGCATGAGCCCGTTTTCTTCCATGCACTCAACCCTCTTTTCTTGCGCGCGCCACGCCAGCAGCGGTGGATGTCCTGCGCCAGCGTACGCCAGAGCGCCGCGTTCCGGATCGAGATACAGATAGCCCGCCGTAACAAACTGTCCCTGAAGATTGCCGCAAAGAATTGAATTCAGTCCGCTCAATACGCGGGCTGGATCATCCGCCCAGTCGCGCTGCGCTCTGATAGCCACCTTTACCATCGAGGCCGACAATGCCGCCGGTACGCCATGGCCCGAAACATCCGCGATCAGCACTCCCAAGCCACGGTCTTTGGGCAGAAAATCATAAAAATCGCCGGCGACGGAACTGGCAGGAACGTATCTGCTGGCCGCAGTAAGCCCGGCGACAGAAAAATTTTGATCTGGCAGCAGCCCCGCCTGTATGCCGCGCGCAATCTCCATCTCTTTGTTGAGCGATAGCAGGCGCTCTTCATTGCGC
>JBAVLE010000355.1:0-3161 GCA_049688735.1 Candidatus Angelobacter sp.
GATATGGGATTTGCGGTATCCTCGGAATCGCCATACGAACAGCAATCCCTTTATTTCCCAAACGCATGCTTACGAAACGCAGAACCTCGGATTTTCTGGCAGTCAAATCTCCATCATCTCTTCCGGGGGGGGGCGGGTTGGGCTGCTGCAAACACATTCGCCGCCGCAACATAACCGAATTCCGCAAAGCTTTAAGATCCGCAAAGAACGATTCTCGCTTGATCAAATGGGGCTCTAGAAAAGCGGCGATATTCGCCGAGGATTAAGAACAGCTGCGAGCCAAAAGTGGGTATAAGTCAAACTAAATCTAAGATTTAGAACTGAACCATCCACCTGTTCCGGCATTTGCAGTCATTCATAAAACACCTTATACCGCCCTAAGGTACATGCCCCCGATTTGCCATTGCCTTGAACTTGCGGCAATTGACGCTTCCTGCCGGTCAAAGTAACTTCAGGATACCTCCCCACAGGCTTTAAGAGCTTTCCATCGAACGAGTTGTAGAAATCGGGCCTCGATTGACGAATCTTAAGGAGAGAATCTGGTGTCCAGCAGAAAATCTCAAGCCGGCTTTAGCTTAGCCGAAATTGTTGTGACGTTAGGAGTTCTTATGGCTGGCGGCGCTGTCGCTGTCATGAACATCTCCGGCGCATTGCGGGGCACTCACGTGGAAACGGCTTACCAGAACACGCTGAACCAGTTGCGCTTCGCCCGCCAGGTTGCTATCGACAAGCGGACTGTTTGCCGCGTTGATTTCGCGGCTCCCGGCACAATCACTGTTACACAGGCTTTCGCGGACGGCACTCCCGTGCAGACTGAAACGATTACTCTGCCCGCGGATGTCCAATACACAATCGTGACGGGGATGCCTACCCCACCCGCAGCCACCCCGGATAACATCGGCAACGGAACGATAGCAATTGATTTTGACCAGGTGAAGGCCGGAGGAGGAACCACAATTTTCTTTCAACCCGATGGATCTGCACTGGATTCTTTCGGCCTTCCAAATGACGGGGTTATTTACATGGCCCGTCCAAAAGAATTAAGCGGCGCCCGCGCGATTACGCTGCTGGGTACAACCGGACGTATTCGCGGCTGGAGATTGGCAACTAAGCCCGGCGGAGGTGTTATATGGGAATAGAACACAAACCCAGTAAACAGCGCGGTTTTACTTTGATCGAAGCTATGGTTGCCGCCGTTGTGCTGGCCACCGGACTTTTGAGCGTGCTTTCCCTTTTTGCCTATTCGCTAAGCAATCTTCAGCTGTCGCAGGAAGATCTTATTGCGCGAGCAAAAGCTAAAGAGGGGCTGGAAAGCGTTTTCAGCGCACGCGATTCGTCGCAGATTACCTTTGACCAGATCAATAACAAGGCCAATGGCGGCATATTCCTGGATGGTTTTGCCCTGTTATACGATCCGCCCGGAGCTGATGGCATTGTCAATACTGACGATGACAGCACCAGCGCCAGTTCGCAGCTGGATGCTATCGTGCTCCCCGGACCGGATGGCATTCTGGGAACAGCGGATGATGTCCGCCAGACCTTAAACAACTTTCAGCGCCAGATCACGATATCGCCCGTTTTTCTTACAGGGACAACCACAATCAATAACAATTTGCGGCTCATTACCGTAACCGTTCGATACACCGTGCCCCAGTTTGGGGGCCGGCAGTATCAGGTGAACGCATATATCTCCAAGTACCGCTAGGAAGCAGGCGTTATGGAAAAAATGAGAAAAGGCCAACAAGGTTTGTCGTTGATGGAAGCGCTGGTAGCCCTGCTGATTGCCAGCATCGTGCTAGCCGCCGGCGCAACGCTTGTCACCAAGGCGCTCCAGATTACTGACCTGGTCACGGTTCGCGCGGAAATGCAGCAGGATGGCCGCGCCGCGATCAATAGCATCCTCAAGGATCTAAGCTTGTCTGGAACGGGAATGCCCGTGGGCGGTGTTCAACTACCCACCGGGCCGGGGGCCGCAGCTTCACTCTTTGCTTGTTCAGGCGGAGTGTGCTTCCTGAAGAACCACGCGTTTCCCGGAAACCACATGTATCCCGTACTGCCTGACCCAAACGACGGCAACGTGAAGTTAGGTACCCCGGACGCCCTCACAATGGTTTACATTGACCGGACCCTGAATCTGGGTACCGCCGCCAAGATCACGCCGTCTGGCTCACAGGTTGATGTCACGAGTGTTACCGGAGTGAATATTGGCGACTTGATTATCTTGAGCAACGTGCATGGCAGCGCCATTGGCATGGTGACGAGTGTGCTCGCCGCCAGCAACTCTCTTTTGTTTGCCAGCTCTGATCCACTCAATATCAACCAGCCCAGCGCGGCCAACGGAACTATTGCCGGGCTGCAGGACCCTGGTTCGGGGAACAAGTATCCACCTACCACGGTAGCCAGAATTCTTGTGATCAGTTATTACCTGCAGCAAAGCGCTGGCCCGGATGGCACCTTTAACAATAACGATGACAACTGGCAGCTTATGCGTCAGGTGAACGGCCAGCAGCCTTCTCCAGTAATGGACGGCGTGGAAAACCTGCAGGTCTCCTATGACGTTTATGACGACACCGCATCTGGTGCTTCAAGCACTTTGGTGACAAACACCAAGAATGCGAACGGCACTCCCGGCCTCATACGCAAGGTAAACGTCGTGCTGAACGTGCGTTCAATGCGCCCTGCGGGACCGGGAAAAGCCTTAAGTCATCTCACGCTTGCCGCAGCCGTAAGCCCGCGGAATCTGAGTTTCCGCGACCGCTATAAATAAGTTTTGTCCTAGTCAGGAGCAAGTATGGCGATGTCTGGAAAAATTCGTGAAAAAGGATTTGCTTTAATCGGGGTACTGCTTTTCCTGGTCCTGCTTTCGGCCATGGCGGTCACGCTGTCATACACGGTGCGCACTGAAAAGCGCATCGGCGGGTCTGACCAGGAAGGCAATCTTGCCTACTATGACGCTGAAGCCGGCATGGAAAAAATGACCGCGGACCTTGGCGCTCTGTATGAGAAAACCAAGTCACCGCAGGCACAAACGATCAAAGATCTTGGCAACGGCGCGCCGAACTTGCCCGGCGTAAGTTACGCGCCTGCCGGGTACGTCTTCAATGTGCAGGCGAACCCAGACGGCAGTCCGACGAGCCACGTGCAAACAATCAGCGCAGGCG
>JBAVLE010000356.1:0-10476 GCA_049688735.1 Candidatus Angelobacter sp.
GGACGCGCGATCCAGCACGCCCATACGCAATGCGTAAGTTCCCGATTTCAAGTCAAGCTGGCGGTCGCAAGGCAAGAAGCGTTGTTGCATCATTTGTTGATAATCTTTGGCACTCAGATTTGCATTCACCGTGCCGCTGGACATCGTCGGCTTATCTTTGTCTTTGCCATAGGCCCACACGGTGCAGCTTAATCGGGCAAACTCCGCGCCGTCATCTTTCCTTTCAAAGGCCAGAGTTCGCGGATCAATGTGGAAAGTAACTACTACTTTCTTGTTCTTTTCTGAAGGAGGCTGCACCTGTGCTTGAAAGATGACCTGGGTTACAGCGGGCGCGTCAAGCTCCAGTGATCGGCTGAAACTTTCCGCCAGAGCATCGGAATCCGCCTGGTGGATTTTGTCCGGGTCCAACGCATAGTATCCCTGCCGGTAACGCAGCTTCACGCCGGGACGGCTGCTGTTGATCTGGATTGTACGAAACTTTCCGTCCCAGGTTTTATTGCTGGGATAGTACTCCAGAGTGTAATACGTTGAGCCGTCATCCACGCTGCTGCTCATGCTGGCGACAAGGTTGTTGGTATTGAGGAAGGCCTTGCCCCCGGTGCGATCGGCCACGTCTCTCATGGTATCGTGCGAGGCCATACGCTCATCTTTTCCTACTGCGCCTGCGTCCACCACGTAAACTGCAACCTGGGCGTTCATCAAAGCGTCAGAGACTTTCTTGATCAGAAAAGCATAATCTTTGTAATCGCCATGGCCAGTCCCTTCCACGTCCGAGCGTGCGAGTCCTGTGCCGCAACCAGCGGCAGCACAAGTATTAGAGGACGTTTTAAGATTATTGTCAGGGAACAGGTTGAGCGGGAAGCCTTCTGAGAGCCAGATCAGGTTTTTGCGTCCTGGATAACCGGACAGCGTCTTGGCCAAAGCATTCAACTCGTTCAGTGTTGTGGCGATATCACGTTCGCTGGTATGAGCATCGCCGAAGGTGGTAAATGCTGAGGCGCGTGACGTTGCCGTTTCTCCGTTAATGGAGCGCGCCGGGGGTTTAAATCTTTCCACTGAAGTCTTCAGCGCCGCCGGATCTGTAGTGAAGTCATGCAGCATCACCAAATGGCTTTCCATGGCAAACAGCGCAATCGGGTGCGGAAGTTGTGCCTGGGAAAAATACTTTAAGAGTTGCTCTTTTACGTATGCTTGCTCACCAAAGTCTCCATTGACCGTGTCAAACAGCATTACATTCAAGCTGCTGGCATGGAATGAAGGTGCATTGGTCACCACATTGGCAGGGAGAGGAGTGCTTGCGATAGTGTCAGTCTTCCCCGGCGGATGAAAAATAAAGCTGCTGATCTGCTGCTGTCTGCCGTCCTCCAATAGCTTGAGGTCATCTGGCTTCATATCCGAAATCACTTGCCCGCTGTTGTCAGCCGCGACAACATCTACCACCACTAGCCGCGTATTCGTGCGTAGCATATGATCGGAGCGCACAACGTCCTGCGGGTTCGTGCTGGTTTGGGAAAAAGCGCCCCCGAAAAACAGTGCAAGCAGAGAGAGTGTGAGCGCACGGCAAAGCATAAACCAACGCATAAATTGACCTCTAAACCAAATTAGTTGCCGCCCTACCCCCACTGCGGGCCATTCTAGCCTGTTCCCCGTTAAATGCAACCATTTCGTAGTTTCTTGCCCATGAAGATAATAAGTCTTAATCCCTTAAAGCCACACACATCGGGCATGCAGGCCACACAGAGAGCCACCTGAACTAAGTAAAATTTCTGGGACAACCCTGAAACAGCGGGTGCTCTCCTAATTGCAGGAACAAAGTGGGTCTGCGGAGGCGGAGCTACGTCAACGCGTTTGGCTTGGCCGTGACATCTTGCCGGCAATTTTGTTTCTGAAACGGGGCCCCTGATGATCTCACTTCGCACTCTTCTGGCTGCAACTTTCCTTTTCGCTTCGGCAAACCTAGCTTTGGCGGCATGCACTGCCACAGTTAACAGAACGGTCAAGATATGCTCCCCGGCCAGCGGAGCCACGGTGTCCTCTCCCGTAACTTTCTCAGCGGGCGCCCTGGATACCACTCATCCTGTTACGGCGATGATCATGTATATCGATTCAGTGAAGAAGGCCCAGAGCGCGAATGCGTCGCTGAGCGCTATTCTGTCTCTGGCGGCAGGAAAGCACGCCATCGTGATACGCGCTTGGGATTCTTCGGGATTTTTCTTCTCGTCTTCAGAAAGCATTACCGTTGCCGCTTCACCCACGCCAACGCCAACTCCCACGCCCAGCCCCACGCCTACGCCCACACCAACCGCTACTCCTACGCCAAGCCCCACCCCAACACCAACTCCCACCGCGACGCCGACACCGACTCCAGGTTCGGGCATCGCTGCCGTCAATCACATTATTTTCGTGCAGCAGGAAAATCGCAGCTTTGATAGCTATTTTGGAATGCTGAACCCGTATCGCAAGGCGCACGGCTGGAACATTGGCGACGATCAGCGCGAGTACGACGTTGATGGCATCGACGATAAATTGACCACAATTTTCAACAAGAATGATGAAGGCACGGCATTCGAGCTTTTCCATACCACCAGCACCTGCCTTGACGACATGAGTTCGGCCTGGCTGGAAAGCTTCGGTGATGTGAGCCGCTTTGATTTCACCACCACACGGCCAATCCTGATGGATGGCTTTGTTCACACGGCAGAAGGCTTTGCAAAATCCGGCAGCGGCAGCGGCGCATTTACAGACACTGCCGGCCAGCGCGCCATGGCCTATTACGAGGACACCAGCACGACCGGCGCAGCCGAACTCAATTACTACTACTTCATGGCCTCGCAGTTTGCGCTGTCAGACCGCTGGTTCTCACCGGTGGCAAGCAAGACAATTCCCAATCGGCTGGCAACGATGTCCGGCGGCACCACGCAAGGATACGTGTTTGATCCCGGAAATGACGATCACGCGCCTCAGCTCACGGCAAAGACCATATTCCAGTCGCTGGATGAACACGGCGTTTCCTGGAAGCTTTATTACTCGACCACCAACGCTAACGGCGCTCCATCCACGACCTTTACCTACTTCACCTATAGCGGCAAGTACATCTTCAGGAATTCAAGTGGAGTTCTGACGGTTGACTCCACTCACATTGCGCCTATCAGCCAGTACTTTACTGATGTGCAGAACAATACGCTGCCGTCATTCGCCTATATCGAAGCCAATTTCGGCCATGGCGATGAACATCCCGGCTCCGGCCAGTCGATTCTTTCCGGCCAGGCGCAGATTTCAAACATCATCAACTCACTGATGTCCAGCCCGTCATGGTCAAGTTCCGCCTTGTTCTTCACTTTCGATGAAGGTGGCGGACCGTATGACCATGTGCCGCCGGTCCCCGGCCACACCAACCAGAACACCAGCTCGACGCTGGCCAACCTGGAAGGGGATATCGCGCCCATAGCGGTGAACCCTGACGGTTTCCTGCCTTGCCAGCCTACAACTGCGGGCGTGTATACGAATCATTGCGACCTGCGGCCGAGCAGTCCAGGCGCGCATGCCGCAGATGCAGCCGCGGCTGGACATCAAGGCTTTGGCGCACAACTGGGGTTCCGAGTGCCCAACATAATCGTGTCGCCGTTTGCCCGCCGTCACTACGTAGGGCACACAGCCATGGACCACACGGCAGTGATTCATTTTGTGGAACAGCGCTTTGGCCTGCCGGCGTTGACGAATCGCGATGCTGCTCAGCCTAACTTGCTCGATTTCTTTGACTTCACGGCCAAGCCCTGGGCCACGCCGCCGACAGGAATTCCAGTGCCGCCGGGAGTTGGTTCAACTTGCCATCCCGCGACGATGCAATAGTCCAGCGAGGATGTAATTTCAAGGGAGCTTTGGTGCGGGCAGCGGCGGAGGAGACCCTGGCTTTCCCTTGCCCAGAGTCGCCGCGAATGCCTGAATGGCTTCCATGTAGCCTTTCGCCATGTCCATATCATTGTGGTCAGCATTGGTCGCCCAGAATGAATGCTTGGGTGGGTTGGCCAGATCAAACAGTTTCTGCCCGTGCCAGAAAGGGATCACCGAGTCCGCATGGCTATGCATGATCAAAATTGGACTGTGAATGTGCCGGATGTATCTGTAGTTAGGAAATTTGTCGAACGGCAGCAGAGGGATGCGAGTCAACACACGAAAGGCGGAGACGAAAGGGCTTTGCAGGATCACTCCTGCTGAAGGTCTTTTTGCCGCGATGTATGCCGCAGGCCCTGAGCCCACAGATCGACCAAAAATAATGATCCTGTCTGGAGGCGTTTTCAGATCGACCGCCAGAAACTCATACGCCGCAGCCACGTCTTGATAGCACGCTTTCTCACTGGGTTTGCCCTCGCTTGTTCCATATCCTTCATAGTCATAGGCAAACACGCTGAAGCCTGCGTGACGTAGGTCATTCAGCCAATACCGGTCGTCCCCCAGGTCTTCTGCGTTGCCATGGCTCACCAGCAGAGTAAATTTGGCAGAAGGATTGGGAAGATAGACAGCGGAAATCTTCTTTCCGCTGGCTGTGGTGATCTTCAGGATTTCAGCCGAATCCTGGTAAGAAGAAGGGTGCGGCAGGAAGATCATGCTATCTGAGAGAAAGAAGCCCACCAGCAATAAGCCGAGATAAAGCGCGCATAACAGAAGCACCATCAGCTTTAGAACTCTCTTAAGATCAAAGAATTTCATAGTCTGGGCATAGTAGAAAAGTTCCAGAGATCACTTCATTCTCTCTCATCATCGTCTGAACGCTCGCATATTTATTGCGAAGCATCCCGCGCTGCTCACCTTGACTCCTATGTAAGCAGCAGATCAATTTGCAAGTGGGTGTTTTATGAATTTGGCCCGCCCCCTTTGTTTTCTAGCAGTGCTCCTGCTTTGTGTTGGAATCAGCGCTTTTGCCGCAGTCGGCGTAACTGTTCATCCTGCCAAAGCTTCTCTCACTTTGACTGAACCACAACAATACACAGCCACCGTCATTAACACCACAAACCACAGTGTGGTCTGGTCAGTAGATGGAATTCGAGGCGGCAACTCCACTGTGGGAACCATTTCCACCTCTGGTGTTTACCATCCTCCTGCCAAGAGAAGTGTCCACACAATCAAAGCGTCGAGCGTGGTCCAGCCAAGCGCAACCGGCTCAGCCACGGTCTGGATCACGGATTATCCTGGCATGTTTACCTATCATGCAGATAAGTTTCGCAGCGGGGTGAATCTGCAAGAGTTTGCGTTGACCAAGAGCACTGTAAAATCCACGACATTTGGGAAGGTATTCACCCGCGCTGTGGATGGGCAAATCTATGCGCAGCCTCTATATGTGGCGAACCTCACGATTGCCGGCGCCAAACACAATGTGGTTTTTGTGGCAACCGAACACAGCAGCGTCTACGCATTTGAGGCCGATGGCAAGACCACTGCGCCATTCTGGAAGCGCAGCTTTATCAATCCCTCTGCCCGGATTACTACGATCGCAAAGCCTGCCAACGCTCTGATTGCGCCGGAAATAAGCATCAGCAGCACGCCGGTCATTGATACTGCCACCAGCACCTTATATGTGGCTGTTTCGACCAGCGAAAATGGAAGCATTGTTCACCGGCTGCATGCGCTTAGCCTTACCAGCGGAGCGGAAAAATTCGGAGGGCCGCTAAAAATTCAGGGCTCGGTTCCTGGAACATATCCTGCGATTGCCGTAAACGGCCGGGTGCCATTTGTCCCTAAACAGCATTTGCAACGGCCCGCCTTGCTGCTTCTTAACGGCAATGTTTACATCGCCTACGGCTCAAATGGCGACGCTCTCCCTTACAACGGATGGCTTTTTGCCTACAGTGCGGCTGGGACCGGAGTGCTGCATCAGGTGGCGGTCTTCTGCACAAGTCCGGATAAGGGAGCTTCAGCCATCTGGCAAAGCGGCGACGGCCCTGCAGCTGATCCTTCGAACAATATTTATGTTGCAACCGGAAATGGTGCTTTCGACCTCAACACCGGCGGGCGAGATGCAGGAAACACCGTGCTGAAGCTCGCACTGCAATCTGGAGCGTTGGTGGTGGAAGATTATTTCACTCCGTCAAACACTGCCGATCTCACGACGAATGACCTCGATTTAGGTGCCGCAGGCCCAATCCTGCCTTCAACGCAGACGGGAGCCGCGGATCCCAATCTGGCGGTCGTGGGCGGCAAAGATGGGAAGATCTACTTGGTGAATCGCTCGAGCATGGGAAAATTCAACGCCTCTACGAACAGCAACATCGAGACAGTTGCACTGGGAAATCCGGAACCCACAAATGGGCTGTTCGCTACCCCCACAGCACTGGGCTCTCAAATCTATTTTGGCGAGGTAAATGAACCGCTGGAATTGTTCACATTCTCCAGTGGATTGCTTTCCACCGCGCCGACAGCGCAAACCAGCAACGTGTTTCTGTATCCGGGCACTTCTCCCATGATCTCAACAAACGGCAGCAGTTCCGTGGTGTGGGCATTGGATCTACATGCTTATGTTGGAGGCACTCCAGATGGAACCATTAACACGTCGGGGCCAGCAGTATTGCATGCCTATGACGGCTCGACATTAACAGAGTTGTACAACAGCACCCAGGCAGGCACACGTGATCAGGCCGGAAAAGCGCTGAAATTTACTTCTCCCACGGTAGCCAACGGTCACGTTTACGTTGGTGGGGCAAATCAATTGACCGTGTACGGCTTACTGCCATAATCCCTGAGAGCTGCCAAGAGAAAAGGAGAGGCGCAGAAATCTGCGCGCCTTTGCTTTTCGTGGAAGTAGCCATGAAACTTATCGCCTTGCCGGCATTTTTGCGTGGGCTGCGGCAGCCTGTTTCTGCTCCACTGAAGGCGCTGGCGGCTCTTGCACCACGATATGCAAACCGAGCTCTTTCCTCAGTTCAGCCTCCAGCTTTACCATCATGTCTTTGTTGTCTTTCAGGAACTGTTTCACGTTCTCGCGGCCCTGGCCAATGCGTTCGCCTTTGTAGCTGAACCATGCCCCGGACTTCTCCACTATTTCCTTGGCTACGCCCAGATCAAGCAGGTCGCCTTCGCGGGAGATGCCTTCGCCATACATGATGTCAAATTCGGCTTCACGGAAGGGAGCCGCGGTCTTATTCTTCACAACTTTGATTTTGGTTCGATTGCCAACGACCACGTCACCATCCTTGATGGCGCCGATGCGGCGGATATCGACACGAACGGACGAATAAAACTTGAGCGCGCGGCCACCAGTGGTCGTCTCAGGATTGCCGAACATCACACCGATCTTTTCACGGATCTGGTTGATGAAGATCAGGCAGGTACGCGACTTGGAAACAATTCCGGTCAGCTTGCGCAGCGCCTGTGACATGAGGCGGGCCTGCAGGCCCATGTGGCTGTCGCCCATTTCGCCTTCCAGTTCGGCTTTGGGCACCAATGCCGCCACGGAATCGACTACCAGCACGTCAATGGCATTGGAGCGGACCAGCGCTTCGGCGATTTCCAGGGCCTGCTCGCCATAATCCGGCTGGGCCACCAGCAGGTTATCCACGTCCACGCCGAGCTTTCGAGCGTAAATGGGATCAAGAGCATGTTCTGCGTCGACAAAGGCCGCCATGCCCCCCGTCTTCTGCGCTTCAGCAATTACCTGCAATGCTACCGTGGTCTTGCCGCTGGATTCCGGCCCAAAAATCTCAATCACGCGCCCACGGGGAAAGCCACCCACACCCAGGGCGGCGTCAAAGGAGATGGATCCGGTAGAAATCACCGCGATGGGAACAATAGCTTCTTTGCTCCCCAGCCGCATAATGGATCCCTTGCCAAACTGTTTTTCTATTTGAGAGAGCGCAAGATCTATCGCCCTGGTTTTTTCCTGTCTTTCATCG
Source organism: Candidatus Angelobacter sp. (assembly GCA_049688735.1). Lineage (GTDB taxonomy): Bacteria > Acidobacteriota > Terriglobia > Terriglobales > Acidobacteriaceae > Angelobacter. Next base: position 7,884 of record JBAVLE010000356.1, read on the forward strand.
GCCATTCATTCTCTCCATGCGTCAGTCCCTTAGGAAAAGAGACTCCTGCTTTTTAGTGTAAGTGCGGTTCAATCTCCCTGGATGAGGAAGCCAAATATATTTCTATCATACTGGCGAATAAAAGGGGAATTTATTTTATCGGACGTAAAAAAGCTCCCGGGCCTGAAACCCGGGAGCGAGCCGACAGGAACAAACTCTATTTACCAATAAGTGAGCTTTACGTTGTCGAGCCAAGTCTTGTAAGCCGCATGATTACCTCTCAGGTCTTCCTGGAAAGCTACATTTAGCTCATTCACGCTCGATCTCCGGCCGGTGTACGTGCGATTTACGTAATGCTTTACGCCATCCAGGGTTACCGCGATATAGGTAAGCGTACTGGCAGTGCGCTTGAATTCCCAAGTCAGGTGGTGCCACTTGAAGGCTGCAGGAGCCTTGCAGGGAATGCCGGTCGAGATCCAATTGCCATTGGCATTGCCCCATACATCAAAGTGTCCGGCCGCAATATTGCACTGTGTTCCAAAAATCCATCTCATGTGGCCGTTGGCTTGGTTGCTATCAAACTCCAGGGCCTGAGAGTTCTGAGGGGCCTGAATATAGAAATCGACGTCATAACGCAGGTTGGTGGCGCCGTTGGCTGCACCAAGCTGCTTCCACCAGAGGGCGTCGGCGTACGGTGAGCCACTGGCTATGGAGAAAACTCTGGATACGCCGCTCGTAGAGGGCGATGAGGTAGTCGCTGTTGAAATGGATGCGCCCGGGCCAGCCGCATTGATACCTGCGCAAGCCACGCAACTTTGCCATCCACTCATTCTCTGGATCTGACTCTTGACTGTCTGGGCGGATGAAGGAAGCGAAGCGGCCGCCAAAAGGAACAGTGCAACTGCGAGAATGGAAACGCTCTTGGTTTTTTTATTTACTGTCACTACTTTTTACTCCAGGGGATTTTTTTTGATGCCGCCATTTCCAACGGCGAAGCTGAGAGTAACGACCGATCTACTCTGCTTCAACCCTTTTCGGACGACTGGGCGAGAAACCAAAAATCGCGAACTACTAAGTGATTAAGGCAGGCACTTAGTTCCAAAAGACAAAGGGAGCGGATCGAAATCCACTCCCTTTTCGTATTCATGAATGTTAATCGCTATTAACACTCGCCACTGATTTCTGAGGCAAGTTCCCTCTGGATTTGCCTACCTTAACTCTACCAGTACGTCAACGTGACTTTATCCAGCCATGTGGAATAAGCGTGCATGACGGAATCTCCATCCATCTGGAAGGCCACATTCATTTCATGAACTGTCGATGCCCGCGCGGGGTAACTGCGGTTTACATAGTGAGTGACGCCGTCATAGGTAAAGCCGACGAAGATCACGTTGGTGGAAGTGCGCTGAAATTCCCAGGTGAGATGGTGCCAGACAAAAGCCGTTGGAGCCGAGCAGGCAATTCCGGTGGTAAGCCAGTTCCCGGCTGCGTTGCCCCACACGTCCCAGTGGCCGCCCTTGATGTTGCATTGTGTGCCGTAGATGAATTTGTGCACGCCGTTCGACTGGTTATTATCAAACTCCAGCGCCTGTGAGACGCCGGGGTTGGTAATGTAGAAAGCCACGTCATATTTGAGGTGGGTGGCGGTGTCTGCAGCTCCAAGCTGTTTCCACCAGAGAGCGTCAGAGTACGGGGTAGTGCCGCTGATGCTGAATTTGGCGGCCAAGCCGTCGAGCGAAGGAGATGCCTGGTTTTCAACCATCGAGTAGGTCGCGACTGGACCCTTCGCGTTTGCGCCGGCACATACTGTGCAGCTATCCCACGAGGGCATCTGGTCAATATTGCCTTTTACCACGGCTCCTGCCGGGGGCCCAGGTAATCCAGGCGCTGGAGTTGGGGTAGCAGTCGGAGTTGGGGTCGGTGTCGGGGCGCTACTGCCCACCGTGAGATTCATTGGCGTCTTGAAGACCGCGCCCGTAGTGTCCCAGGCTTGAACAACAACGCTGTGAGTGCCGGCCGACATGGTCACAGAGGTGTTGAGGCTGCTTGCAGAAACCAGGTAAACGCTCAGGTTGTCCACATAAATTCTCATCGCGGTAACCGGATGAGTAGATGTTGCAGAGGCGACGAAGTGGACTGGGGACCCTGCGGTGGATCCGGCTGCGGGGGAGCTCACCGTGACTCCCGCGAAGGAAGCGGTGGCAAGAGTCAAGGTCGCAATCAATAACCGAATAGCGTTTTTCACTATCGTACTCCTTCAGGTCTAGGGTGCTTGGCTTGAGGAGCAGAGGTTACGAGTGCATCTACTCTGGATGTATCAGGAGAGTCCTTAATTAATTAGGATTTGACGCTTAGTGTGGTACTACGGTGAAAAAACGAGGGGAAGCCGCTGGAATTGCGCTCGAGAGCTCGAATCGCGGAGAGGAACTAAGTAACTTACTTGTAAAAAACCGCCCCACTGAGTGGGGCGGCTGTGCAAATCCGGAAATAGAATTTGTTATGCGACGGAATCCTGAACCGCAGCGAGCACTTTCTCCCGTTTATAAACCAGCACGCCTTCTGCCTCTGAACGATGAAGGTTGTGGACCAGATAGAGGGGACGACGGCGTACTTC
>JBAVLE010000357.1:0-3124 GCA_049688735.1 Candidatus Angelobacter sp.
GGCTAAAGTACTTCTTCATCTGACAACTCCTTTTGCAACGTCTCCTGAAAACTCCTCTGGCAGCATTTCGAGATCAGCAAGACCGGATGGGAAGCGCTCGGCGAGATCCCGGTATGTATCCATCAACGGCTTGCCACTGTGCTGTTCGATCCACCATGAGCGATATAGCCTCTCGCGTGCGTAGGTGGTCGCGATCCAGTAGTCCACAGGAGTAGGCGACATACGGATCGTGTGCGTGGTTTCAGCCTTCTCGCCAATCACAACCAACGCATCGGCACTTTTTCCCTTGCTGGGTGCGCTGAAATGCTTGATCTGGTTGAGCGCCGTGTCATTCAAATGAAGGTGCTCGCGCAATGCAGTCATGTCCCCAGGCTGCTGGCCGATAATCTTGGTTGTCGTATTCTTGACGATCCCCGCGCCGTGTACGCGCGGCTTTGATTCCGTGCCTACAAAGTCCTCGGCGGTCTGGCTGATGCCCCAAACACTTGCATTGCGCTTCCTGGCCGTGCGGAATAGTTGAACGACCTCAGGGGCGAGGACGGGCGAATCGAGCAGAAACCAGCACTCATCGAGCACGGTGATGCTTCGGCGGCCGTCCTTGCCTGAGGCCCGCCGCGCCGTGGCATGCGCGATGAGCAGGCTCATCGCTGTTTCGAGCCGCGGGTCGTCACTCAACTGCTCCACGTTGAAAAACAGCCACGGGTTATCGAGCGAGATTGTGGTCGGGCGGTCGAACAGTTTGGCGTACACACCTTTGTCGCCTGTCCAGCTGCGGAGTTTGATAGCGGCAAGGTGCGCCTCGTCCATGACTCGTTCGTTCTTGTCTTCATCGCGCCACTGAGCCAGCTCATCCCGTAGATCGGAAAATGTGGGAAAGGGATTGGACGGCCGTATCGCCGCACGCTTGTAAGTCCTGAGAATGGCCTCAGTGATCAGGTTGTCGAGCAATTCCGTATCCTCGGCGCAGCCCTCACCGAGCATGTGACGCGTGAGGTTCTTGAGGAATGCAACCTGGTCTTTGCTCGGCTCTTTTTCGGTCTCCGAAAGGTCCCAGGGATTGATTGTTTGATCGGCGTCGAGCGACATGGTGATCATGCGCCCGCCCATCAGCTCAACCAGGGGTTGATAAGAGTCGCCGCGTTCGATAATCGAGATCAATGGGTTGTCACGTGCGGCCATCAGCAGGAATTGCTGCACCATGAATGTTTTGCCGCCGCCCGACTTGGCCATAACGAGCATGTTTGCGTCGCTTAGGCCGGGATCGAATAATGAAAAAGGAATCAGTTGTCGGTAGGGTGTTTCAAACAGGAAAAGTGGAGAGCGGGGCGTTCCGTTCCACGGCGCCTCGACCGGCAGCAAATCGGCTGCATTTGATGTGAGCAGGTCCTGGTCTCGCTTGTCGGCCTCGGCCATCGCGGGAAGTGAACTAATAAAGAGACGCCGCTTGGCAAGGGTTTCGGCTACTGCTTTGGCCCCGTTCATGCGGCCGATCGCATAAAGGAGCTGCTGACGGCGATTGTCGATGGTGCGCTCGGCCTGTTCCAGTTCAGATGTTGTCACCGCACGTTGGGAACTGCGCGTCCCGATGACCAGGCTCAGCTTTGCCGCCTTCACAGAGCTTGAAATAATGTCCTGCTGTACCCTGACAAGTTGTTCCTCGGCGACGTGGGCCTCCACGTTGATGCGGAAGCCGCCGTTCGCGTCCTTTTGTGCCGCCTGCATCTTGCGCAGCCGGCCCTTGTAGCCTTTGAGCACCTTCGCCTGGTCGGGAATCGTGATCTGTGCGTTGACGATGATTGGAAAATCAAGACCGATTAGCTCCCGCAATACCCCAGGGAAAGTCGCGTCCGGCAGTTCTTTCAAGCTGATAAATGAGTACAGGACGCCGCTGACATTCAGGTATCCATCGGTCTCGTCCACAATGCTTACATCGGCCATCTGCTCCCGCGCGCTCGAATATCTGAGTTGCTCCTCAGGGCGGCGATAGGGGCGTCTGTCAGGTGAAAGAGGATTGAGGGCACGCTTAAGTTCGAGAAAGAGTTCGTGATCCGTGAGTCGCCGAGCGCCCAATTCAGCAGCCTGAAGGGCCGTCTCGACGCCGTGAAGAAGGCTCTCAAATTCGGCCAACAGGTCTTGATGCTCTTGCCGCGAGCGCTCAATGCATTTCTGCGCCGACAGGCTAAAGATCTCTCCCTTGGGCTTTAGTGGTTTGCCAATAATGCGATGATGCAGGACCGGGTCCCAGATGAAGTACACATGCAGGATCGGCCGTGTGTAGGCGCCCGCTTCTTCCTTGGTCTTCCATCGCTCGACACGCAGGGCATCGAGTTCAATGACCGCACTGGACTCCGACCGTTGGCCGCTAACATAGTCTTCAAGGACATCACCCAAGTCTTCCACTACTTCGTACCGGAACTGCACGCGCATGCTCTGCTCGGGCAAAGATCGCAATAAAGCTTCGAGCATCAACTTGCCCCGGTCGCGGCCCTCATCACTCGCGAAATAGGTGGTGAGTCCATTGAGTTCGTATCCGGCCACCAAGCTGCCATCGATGCGAACCATGACATTGTCGAGGTAATCGCGGACCGGCAGTAGTTCACAGATTGCTGGATCTTGAAGACTCTTCTCGTGTTGTGTCAGCGTGAGCGGCACTGTTTTACTCCTCCCGCAGATATGCCGACCGAAGGTGGCGGTCTCGGGCCAGAGCGCAATAGGCGCGCGGCCTCAAGTACCAGAAAGCGAGATCGCGGACATATCCGCGTGGCTTCCCGTATTTAAATGCCATCAGCACGGGCACCATAAACAGAGGCACACCGTATTGGAGGACCAGATTCATGGGCATGCCCGCGATCTCCCCGCCAACGAAATGACCTACGACATTCATCACTGCTGCCGCTCCGAGCACCACAAATAAGTCCTCAAACTCCAGGAACATGAAGGTCACTCGCGTTTGCAGATTTCGGTTAACCGGTGTCACGTGTAAAGGCATTTCTCAAACTCCTTGTTATGGCACCCCCGCCGTGCCGTGTTGAATCCAAAACTCCCCCAAGCGCAGCAGTCCCGATAATCCGAACGAGCACATCGCTGCGACGAGGTTCCGCACCCATGCTTCGCCGACAGTCAT
>JBAVLE010000358.1:0-4670 GCA_049688735.1 Candidatus Angelobacter sp.
ACGCAATCTCCCCAACAATCAACCCGTTTTGAAATAGCCTCTGGCTCCGCGTGCCTCTGCTGCCCCGTGTGCTTTCGCGGAGTCCGTCCACCGGATTGGTGCGCGCGCTCTGCCAGGCCGGCACAGCCCCAAATAACATGCCGCACAGAATGGCTAATAGCATGGTGAAAAGCAAAACATTACCGTCGATGGTAACCGCGTCCTGGGGAACGTTGAATTGAGGTAAGAAGCCCAGCAAAAACTTCAATCCCACAAAGGCGGTTAATATTCCCAGCGCTCCTCCCAAAACTCCCAGCAGAACACTCTCCGTCAGAAATTGGCGGAGCAAGCGGCCGCGCGTAGCTCCTAAAGAAGAGCGCAAGGCCATCTCATGTTGCCGCCCTAAAAAGCGGACTGAAAGCAGGCTGGCAATGTTCACACACGCAATCAGCAAGACCATCAGCACCGCGCCAAAAAGCACCATGATTAAATTGCGGGAACCACCCAAAGAGGCCTCATGCAGGTCCTCAATCCGAACGCCCACCCCTGTGTTCGTATCCGGATAATCGTGTTCCAGACGGCTCGCAATGGCCTGCATGTCAGCTTTGGCGCGTTCAATGGAAGTCCCATCTTTCAGGCGCGCAACCACTTGTAGTTGGTAGTTTGACCTGTTTGCCAGATCGTCGTTCGCAAAAGCCAGCGGCTTCCAGACTTCCAGCCCCTGAAAAGGAAATTGAAAAGATGCCGGCAAAACTCCCACAATAGTGAACCGCTGTCCATTCATGGTAACCACTTTGCCCAGCACATCGCGCTCTCCGCCGAACTGCCTTTTCCACAACGTTTCGCTGATCACTATCACACCATCGTGGCCGATTTGTTCTTCTGTTTCCTCAAAGCCGCGTCCCATCAACAATCGCTGCCCGAGAAGCGACAGCAGGTTTGCCGAGACTGCGGCACCGTTGATTCTTACCGCGCCAGTAGTGCCGGTGAAGTTGAACGAAAGAGACTGTGTTGCGGCCATTGCGCTAAAAGCGGCATTCTCTCGCCGCCAATCCAGAAAGTTGCCCGGGGAAACGGCCGTCACAGGCAAGCCGCGCCGTGGATTGCTCTCAAGAATAGAGACCAGTTGATTTGGTCGATCATATGGCAGGGGTCGCATCAGCACCGCGTTGACAATACTGAAAATGGCTGTGTTGGCCCCGATTCCAAGCGCCAGCGTAATCATGGCGACCGCTGTAAATCCAGGCGCCCGCAGCATGGTCCGGAGCCCGTAACGAATGTCCTGAATCAGACTGGTCACGTTTAAAGTTTCCCCCCTTGTTTAACAAGACGAATACAGGCGGCGTTGGTTAGCTCTCACAGCACACTTATTCCAGATTCGTTTTCTGCCACAATAGCACCGGATGATAACCATATCGAGGGCTAGGTGCCGATTTTCACCACCAGTTTCCCTCTCACGTGCCCGGCCTCGCTCAGCCGATGGGCTTCCGCAATCTGCTCCAGGGCAAACACCTTTTCCACCACAGGACGAATCTTTCCCGCCTCGATCAGCGCACTGATCTTCTCCAGTTCGCCTCCGCGTGGTTTTGCCCGCATCATCGACAATCGTTTGCCGCTCAGCAATCCGCGCGCAACGCCGAACACCATGCTCGTGATCGCCGTCGCAAAAAACCTGAGCTTGGCGGTTGATTGCTCTGGAATGGGCGCAGTCAAAGTCACCAATCGACCGCCGACCTTGAGCGCTCGAAATGATTCTGCCCATACGCTTTCACCTACGCCATCCAGCACCAGATCAAACTTCGGACGGACATCACTGGTCGAGTCGCGCGTGTAATTAATCGCCAGATCGGCGCCCAACTCGCGCAAAAAATCCTGGTTGGCTGTGCCGGCGGTGGCAGCGACGTAAGCGCCAAAGGCTTTTGCAATCTGGATCGCCATCACGCCCACCCCGCCCGCGCCGGCATGAATCAGCACCCGCTGTCGCGGCTTGAGCCTTCCCCGATTCACCATGGCTTGCCATGCGGTCAAGGCAGCTAGTGGCACTGCAGCTGCTTGTTCATGGCGTAGATTTTTGGGTTTTGCCGCAAGAGATTTTTCCGGAACCACCACATATTCCGCGTACGTGCCTCGATACGTCTTGGCGACGTATCCATCTTTCATGCCGTAAACTTCGTCGCCGGGCTTGAACAGCGTCACTGCAGGTCCAACCTCTGTCACGACGCCGGAGAGATCGCAACCCCAGATCACGGGAAATACCACCGGCATTACGGCATGCAGCAGGCCTTGTCTCAGCTTCCAATCCACCGGATTCACGCTGGCGGCATGTACCTTTACCAGAACGCCGTTTGGCCCAACGCGAGGCACAGGCAAATCGTCGTTAACTTCCAGTACCTCAACGCCACCGTATTGTTCGGCGATCACAGCTTTCATGCAGACGGCCTTGCTCAGGAATCTTTCCCTGCTTTTCCACAGCGGATTTCATGTTATACCGTTCTGAGCCACCATGGATTTTGATCAGCTGGAAACATTCCTGGAAGTCGCGCGCCATGCCAGCTTTTCCCGCGCGGCAGAAAGGCGTTTTCGTACTCAGCCGGCCATCTCATCGCAAATCAGAGCTTTGGAAGAAGAGATTGGCGCACGTTTATTTGACCGTAGCGGTGGCAAGGTAGCGCTCACAGGCGCAGGCAAGATGTTCCAGCAATACGTGGAGCACACCCTGGACGCGCGCAAGACCATGCTTACCACAGTGGCGGAAATGGAGCGCGTGCCGAGGGGAGAGATCGTCGTCGGCGCAAATGAAGGCACCTGTCTCCACATCCTGCCGGAGGTTTTTGCGGAATTTAAGAAGCGTTATCCCAACGTAGGCGTCCAGATCAGCCGGCTGGAACGCGCCAAAATCCTGGAATCGATCATTGAAAATTCGGTCGATTTCGGTGTCGTCTCCGCGCCAGTGGATGACAAGCGCCTGACCGTGGTGAATATTCATCGCGACGAACTGGTCATCATCGCGCCGCCGGGCCATCCGCTCAGCCTCATGTCGCAAGCCAGCATTGCCGATGTCGTCCCTTTTCCGCTGCTGCTGCCCAAAGTCGGCCGTACGCGCGACTCGATTGAAAATCTTTTTGAAGAGCGCCGACTTAAGCCCAGAATCGCCATGGAACTTGATTCCAGCGAGCTGCTCAAACGCTTTGTGGCCGCAGACGTGGGCGTCGGCTTCATCGCTCGCTCCAACGTCATGGAAGACGTAAAAGCGGGTGTTCTCGCGGCAATCCCCATGTCGGACGCCTCTCTCCGCCGCGATCTGGCGCTGGTCTTTCGCAAAGACAAAGCTTTGAGCCGCGCAGCCGTGGCTTTTATGGAAATCGCCGGGAAGATTGAGCATGCGTCCTCGGCTGCAGCAGTGCAAACGGTCGGCTAAGCTCCTCTCATAATTTCTGAATGACCGAGTTGAGCATCATGGCGCGATGGCGTCCGAGACTTGACGCTTCAATGCCTTGCCCTGATTTTGGTGCACATGAGAAGAGCTGAAAGCTGCTCAACGATCCATTTCTAAGAGCATTAAAGTTTTACGCAAATTTTCTGCGCTCAACTCTCTGCGTGTGTTATTTTTTTATTCGCGAAAAAACGGCTTTCCTGGAGGCAAGCAAATTGGGTTTAAACATGGTGCCGAAGCGCATCTTCCTGACCAACGGAGTGGGCAAGCATAAGGAAAGACTCACATCTTTTGAGTTGGCGCTCAGGGATGCGGGAATCGCGGCACAGAACCTGGTCCGGGTTTCCTCCATTTTTCCACCTCACTGCAAGCTGATCTCACGTAAGGAAGGTGTGAAGTATCTGCATCCGGGTGAAGTCACTTTCGCGGTGGTGGCTGAGAATTCAACCCGGGAGCCGCATCGGCTCACCGCTGCCAGCATTGGCCTGGCTATGCCAGCCGATCGCAGCACCTACGGCTACCTGAGCGAACACCATTCTTTTGGCGAAGCCGACGACGTAGCCGGCGAATACGCTGAGGAACTGGCCGCAGAGATGCTCGCCACCACCCTCAACGTGGACTTCAATCCTGATACTTCCTGGGATGAGAAAAAAGAAATTTACCGGATATCCAATAAGATCGTTCGCACCACCAACATCACGCAGAGCGGCGTTGGGGATAAGCGCGGTCTCTGGACCACGGTGATTGCATCGGCAATTTTGATCTTCGAATAGACGTCCCTAAAACGGAAAACAGGTGACGTCCGGCGACCTTGCCTGTTTTTCCAGGAAAATTGCAACCACCGGTACTGCTCATCAACCCGATAAAATCATGCACTAGTTTCTCATTTTGCGCCACAAAAGTAGTATGCGCCGGCTACTTGTGTAATCTGATGATCAAGAAGTCTGAATTCCATGCTGTTTGCGCGCAATTTGCCAGCTTCAATTTGAACTGAAAAGCAGGAGCTCGGCTTACTTTGTCCAGTATCTCCAGTCCAAGCACACTGGCAACGCATACGCGTCAAAGAAGGAGTGAACTATGCGGCAATTTATAAGTACCGCTGCTTTGTGCTTCAGTTCCTTAGTGATGTTGCTGGCATTATCCACTGAAGCAACTGCTCAGATTCCTGACAAGTTCACTAATTTACAAGTTTTACCAAAAGAAACTTCAAAAGCTGAACTGGTCAGCATCATGCGGAATTACGCTGGCGATCTTGGTG
>JBAVLE010000359.1:0-7651 GCA_049688735.1 Candidatus Angelobacter sp.
GGATTTTTGCTCGGCATGTCATGGATGTTGTGGTCTGCCCTGTCGGTATTGGTGATGTTCAGGGGCTGCCCGGCCATGATGCCCAGCATGTGCGGATTGTAACGGCACCCTTTCTGGTCGAGCACCACCGGCTCTATTGGCATAGCAAAGCTGCCCTGCGGCAAACCTTCCTTCACATAGACGAAAACATTTGCCAGCTTGCCCCCATTTGCGACGACCACTTCCGCCGGCTGCGGCCCCATGGGACATCCTGGATCGGCTGTCATGTCCAGCGGCTTCATCTTAGGCGGCTTACCTTTGAAACTCACAATGCCACTCACAGTTCCCGAAGTAGCGGGATCAACCGTGATCGTCGCCGCCCTCGGTGCGGCTGTGGGTTGCTCGGAAGCAGGATGGGAATTGCTGCAGCCGGAAACCAGAATCAGCGAGATAAGTGCTGAAAAGAACAAAACCTTACCGCGGATAAACGCTGATGAACGCGGATTAGAAAAGTGCGAGAAGTTGACGATCCAAGCCATTGATTTCTATGGTCCTCCCAATATCCAAAGTGTTGCTTTATCCGCGTGAATCCGCGTTTATCAGCGGTAAGGTTTGTTAGTCGCCAGTCGCAACGGCTACGTGTTCCATATTGGCAATCACCGCGTCGGCAAATTCGCTGGTTCCGGCGGTTCCACCCACATCGCGCGTGAGGTGCAGCTTTTCTTTGTAGGTTTTTTCCAGTGCCGTGTGGACCTTGTCTGCGGCTTCAACTTCGCCCATATGGCGCAGCATCAAAACCGCCGACTGCAACACAGCAGTTGGATTGGCTATGTCTTTGCCCGCAATGTCGGGCGCCGACCCGTGCACAGCCTCAAAGATCGCGCAGCGCAGGCCGATGTTTGCTCCCGGCACAAGGCCTAATCCCCCAACAAAAGCCGCGCACAGGTCAGAAATAATATCCCCATAAAGGTTTTCCATTACCAGCACGTCATACTGGTAAGGATTCATCACCAGTTGCATGCATGTGTTGTCGATGATGTGCTCGCCATAGGTGATCTCCGGATATTCCTTGGCCACTTCGCGGCAGCAGCGGAGAAAAAGGCCATCACTCATCTTCATGATGTTAGCTTTGTGAATGGCGTGGACGCGCTTGCGCTTCTCCCGCCGAGCATACTCAAACGCAAAGCGCGCGATCCGCGTGGAAGCTTTCTCCGTGATGATCTTTAACGATTCCACCACGCCCGGGACTACTTCATGCTCGATTCCCGAATACTGGCCTTCAGTATTTTCACGGCAGATGGCCAGGTCCACACTGGGATAACGTGTGGGCAGGGAAGGCAGGTTACGGATTGGCCGGAAGTTTGCGAACAGCTCAAACTGCTTGCGTAGCGCCACGTTAATACTGGAAAATCCGCCGCCAATCGGCGTGGTCACAGGCCCTTTCAGGCCCAGTCCGGTTCGCTCAATGGACTGCGTCAGCTCTTTGGGAATGTATTCGCCATATTTGGCGAAGGCCTCAGAGCCCGCAGCAAATTGCTCCCACTCAATTTTTACCCCGGACGCATCCACAATGCGCACGGCGGCATTTGTAACTTCCGGGCCGATGCCGTCTCCCGGAATCAGCGTAACCTTGTGTCCCATAACTCCTTTTTATTCGCGCAGCTCTTTATTTTGCGCTGGTCTTTGCTTTGGCCGGCTTGGTCTTATCGTCTTTGCTGTTGAGCAGTGACTCCAGCTCAGAGTGGAATTCGCCGACATCCTTGAAGTCGCGATAGACGGAGGCGAAGCGTATGTAAGCTACTTTGTCGATCTGCTTAAGGCTGTTCATGATCTGCTCGCCCAGTTCGCTGGCGGTGCGCTCGCGCTCGGGTGAATCGATCACGTACTGCTCCACTTCATTCACGATCTGTTCCATCTTTCCCATGGAAATGGGCCGTTTTTCACAGGCGCGCAGCAGCCCGGCCAGGATTTTCTGCCGTTCAAATTTTTCTCGGCGGCCATCTTTCTTGACAACCATGTAAGGGATTTCGTCAATGCGCTCGTAGGTGGTGAAGCGCTTTTCGCACTTCAGGCATTCGCGACGGCGGCGGATGGATTCGCCTTCTTTGCTCTCACGCGAGTCCACTACTTTGTCATTTTCGAACCCGCAAAACGGACATTTCATGTGTCTTAACCGGAACTCTCAGTGGGGTGTGGTGATTAAGATTGTAACAGGGGAGAGATAGGATCGCGATATCAGGCCTCGGTGGGCTAAACACGCGCTAAGCGGGCGCGATACTTCACATCTCGTCAGGTCTTCAGAGCTCCCGGGCCTTTCCCAGCTTCATCTCTTCACCGCATGTGAAGTTTGACCCTGTGTACGTGCGCTGATATATTCGATTTGCGGGGTGGAGCAGCCTGGTAGCTCGTTGGGCTCATAACCCAAAGGTCGGTGGTTCAAATCCACCCCCCGCAACCAACCTTTTCAATCATTCACATTAAATCATTGAATCGCGAGGGAACAATTTCGTTGCCCCTTGTTCGGTTCCCTTCGTTTCAGTTAATGAATCGCTGTTCTTGATGCCGCTTTTATGCCTCCCGACAGCAGTTTGCCGGGCACCAGCGTGTTGGCCTGGCGTTTGATTTCTGCCGTGTGCGCTCGTCCCTGGCAGATAAGTGCGCTTTGCACGGAAGTATTGACACCCGTCTAGAGTGGGCGTTAGTACCCGGGTACTCCTTAAAGACGGAGGTATTGACACCCGTATAGAAGGGACCTTAGCACCCGTGTACTGTTGTTGCCGCCGTCAGTCTGCCCAATACTTAGTGCTGTCGGAAAACGACTGTCTAAGAGCTGCGTGGGAGTACAGAGATGAAAAATAAAGCGCATTTCGCGGTTGTGAGTGCTCTGGTTCTGGCGATACCGTTTGTGGCTTTCTCGGGATTACATGCTGCGCCGGTGCAGGGAAGCAAAGACGCCGAACAGAAAGACACCAAAAAGATCGAGCAGAAAGCCGCCGCTGCCACTCCTGATCAGCGGCAGATGAGGGACCTCGACGAACAAGTTCAGCAGACAAAATCAGACGTCCTCAGCATTGCGGCGGAGCTGAACCAGCTGGAGGAAAAACTGCTGTACCCGTCTGGGACACAGGTCGCAATCTTCGTTGCTTTGGCCAAAGGCGACGAATTACGCTTGGATGCCGTGCGGCTCCAGATTGACGGTCAGCTGGTTGCGCACTACATCTATAGCGCCAAGGAACTCGAGGCGCTGCGCAAAGGTGGAGTGCAACGGATCTATGTCGGCAATGTGGCCACGGGAGATCACAAGCTCAACGTGCTTGTCGACGGCAAGCTTAAGAGCGGGGGGGATTTCAACCGCACGGAACACTTCACGTTTCATAAGGAAGTTAAGCCAAAGCTGGTGGAGCTAACAGTGGCCGGCCCGGACGCCGGCAGCATACCGATCGCGATTGGAGAGCTGTAATCGATGCGAGTGAGTCGCCGCATAATCGGATTGGGCCTCGCCCTTGCACTGGCTGCCGTTCCTGCCTCGGCTGGAGATCAGAAGCCGGCTGCCAACGAGAAGCCTGCGAACCAGAAGCAGGCTGCCCGCCAGAAGGACGATCTCTTTTTTGACGAGGCGTTTTATCACGCCTACCAGGGCCAGTTTTTTGAAGCAATCCAGCGGCTCGACACTGAACTCGAACAGTATCATCGACTGGACGAGCCCGGACTCGATACGCTTCACCGCAACATAGGCGAGGCAGAATTCTCGGTCGGCGATTTCGAGCTCGACTACCGCATGCACTACAAAGCTGGGCGCGCCATCAAGAGAGTGCTTGAAGGCGCAGTTGATGAGTCCGTACGAAACGAAGCCGCATTCAGGCTCGCCCGCATTCACTTCCAGAAAGACCAGCTCGACGATGCATTGCAGGCGCTAGGAAGGATCCAGGGTACCGTGCCCGCAAAGATAAAGAACGATGTCGAGTTTCTGCGGGCGAACATCTATATGGCGACAGACAAGCCGAACGACGCCATTGAAGTGCTCAACCATCTGCAGAACGATCCGAGCCTTGCTGGGTTTGTTGCTTACAACCTCGGTATTGCTCAGTTGCAGGCCGGAAAACAACCGGAAGCGGTGGAGCAACTGAACAAAGCCGGACAGCTTTCGGCAAATGATCCCGCTGGCCTCGCCATCCGCGACAAAGCCAACCTGGTTCTTGGCTCCATTCTTTTTGAATCGGGCAACTTTGAGCGGTCAAAACAGGCACTCGACCGCGTCCGGCTCGATGGACCGTTCTCAAACGAAGCTCTGCTGCGCGCCGGCTGGGCAGACACCTCGTCCAAACAGTTTGACCGTGCGCTCGTTCCCTGGAATATTTTGGCGGATCGTGAGCCGACGGATGTCGCGGTCCAGGAAGCACTGCTTGCTGTGCCACACACTTATGCCGACCTAAAGCTATACGGTCGCGCCGCGCTCACCTATGGTCGCGCGCTTGAGCAGTACAGCGGCCAAATCGAAAAAGTAGACGCATCCATTAATAGCATCAGGGAAGGGCGGTTTCTCAAAGCCCTGATCCGCGAGGAGAGCCGGGAAGATCAAACCTGGGTTATCCGCTTGCGCGGCCTTCCCGGTGCGCCGGAAACGTACTACCTGATGGCGCTCATGGCGTCTCACGACTTTCAGACCGCGTTGCACAACTACCTTGACCTTGAAGACTTGCGGTCAAAGCTCACCGGCTATCAAACCAGCCTTGAAGCCTTCGACGATATCATCCAACTGCGTAAAAAGAATTACGAGCCTCTTCTGCCGGAGATCGACGCCAAGTTTCGGGAACTGGATTCGCGCATGCGCGTGCGGCTCCAGCAACGCAGAGAATTTGATGATCGCTTGCACGCCATGCTAACCGCGCCGCGGCCGGATTTTTTGGCAACCACGGACGAGCGGACCGCCAGCGAGCGGATTGCACTCATCGAAAAGCAGATTGGCAACTCTGACAGCCCCGAATCACTCGCGGTTCGGCAGCGCCTGGCCCGCCTGCGCGGTGTGCTTGCGTGGCGCGTGGAAACCGAGTACCCCCAGCGCCTGACCGCGGCATTTGACCACATCAACGAATTGAATACCCAGGTGGACGCTCTCAATCAGCAGCACGAGGCGTTTGTCAGAACAAGGCAGGCCGCGACGCACAGCTATGTCGGCTACGACGCACAAATTGCACAGCTCCGCAAACGTGTTGGCAGTGCGCTAAAGAATGTGGATATCTTGATGGCCCGGCAGGGAGAGATGATCGAGAACGTCGCCATCAACCAGCTAGAGGCCCGCCGGGACCGACTGGTGGCCCAGCAGATACAGGCTCGCTTCGGCGTCGCCGATAGCTACGACAGAGCTTCGCGCGCCGAGTCTGGCGCAGGAGGACGCTGATGCGTTATCGCGCCATTCCGATCGTGATTGTGTCGGCGTTCCTCGGCGGTTGCACTGCGCACCACAAGCCAGTTAATACGCAGGGGACGCTGGCAGACCTGCACAAGGTGGCTCCGGACGTGAAAGACGCAGACACCAAGGAAAGCGTCGATCAAGCCATGCAGCAGTACCGGAAATTTCTCGAGGAATCACCGGAGACCCCGATGACGCCCGAGGCAATCCGTCGTCTCGCGGACCTTGAACTTGAGAAGGAATACGGCATACACAACGGCGAGGGCAAGCCGAAGCAAATGCCGGCTCCAGAGTCCGCTAAGGCTCCTGCGAAGAAACCGGCTGGCACGCCTAATAAGGCTGGCGCGGTTGCGAAAGCGGGCCGTGGGGAATCCGATCAGGAATTCGAAAAGCGCACAACTGCGGAGAGCAAGATCCCGGCAAGCAGCAATAGTGCTGCCACGCCAACAGAAGTGCCAGGCGCTGAAGCAGCTCCCAAAGGTCCTCTCGAGGCAATCGCTCTCTATAAAAAACTGCTTAAGGAGTACCCCCAATATAAGGATAGCGACCAGGTCCTCTACCAGATGGCGCGAGCGTATGACGAACTCGGCCGCACTGAAGAAGCCATGGAAACCATGGAGCGCGCGATCAAGGCCAATCCGAACTCCGTGCATTTCGACGAAGTGCAATTCCGCCGGGGTGAGTACTTCTTTACGCGCAGAAAATTTCGCGACGCCGAGAACGCCTATTCAGCCATCACAAACCTGGGCGCACGTTCCTCGTATTATGAGCTCGCTCTATACAAGCTCGGCTGGACGTTCTACAAGCAGGACCTATACGAAGAGGCCGTGCAGAATTACATGGCGTTGCTCGACTATAAGGTTTCCACTGGCTACAACTTTGATGAGAAGCACGAGAAAGAGGACGAACGCCGAGTCGCCGATACTTTTCGGGCAGTCAGCCTGAGCTTCATGAACCTTGGTGGGCCGGATGCGGTGCAGCAGTACTTCACCAGCACCAAGAGCCGGGCTTATGAAGATCGCGTTTACAGCAATCTTGGCGAGTACTACCTGGCGAAACTGCGCTACGATGACGCGGCAAAGACATACAACGCTTTCATAACGCTCCATCCTTTCCACCCTGCTGCCCCACGCTTCAGCATGCGCGTTGTGGAAACTTTCACCAAAGGCGGATTCCCCAAGCTGGTTCTGGAATCGAAGCGGGATTTTGCGTCCAAGTACGGATTGCAGGCGGAATACTGGAAGCACAACAAGCCGGAAGAATTACCGGAAGCAATCGCTTACCTGAAGACTGACCTGAAGGATCTGGCGACGCATTACCACGCTGAGTATCAAAGCTCGCAGGAAGCGAACGAGAAGCTGGCGAATTATCATGAGGCTCTCCGTTGGTACGGCGACTACCTCACGTCCTTCCCGAAGGACGCGGAGTCGCCGACAATCAATTACCGGATGGCTGATCTTCTCTTTGAGAACAAGGATTTCGGTGAGGCGGCCAAACAATACGAGCGCACGGCCTACGGATACCCGGCAAACGCTCAGTCGGCCGCCGCAGGTTACGCCGCAGTTTATGCATACCGCGAGCAGTTGAAGGTCGCACCCAAGGAGAATCTGGACGCCATCAAGCACGATACGATCACAAGCTCGATTAAATTTGCCGACACGTTCCCGACCCACGCACAGGCTGCAGCGGTCCTGGGAGCAGCCGCCGACGATCAATACGAGATGAAGGACTTTCGCGCCGCCGTCACCTCCGCCCAGCGCGTCATCGATAAATATCCGGGCGCGGAGATGCACATCAGACGCTCTGCATGGATTGTGGTTGCGCACGGCTCATTTGAACTTGCCGAGTTCCCGCAGGCCGAAAAGGCCTACACGCAGGTGCTGGCGGTCACGCCGGAAAGCGACGAGTCGCACGCCAAGTTTGTTGACAACCTTGCAGCCTCCATCTACAAGCAGGGTGAGATTGCAAGAGACGCGAAGGACTATCGCGCCGCCGCCGATCACTTCCTGAGGATCCGCACGGCAGCGCCTACTTCCACAATCCGCCCGACGGCCGAATACGACGCAGGCGGCGCGCTGATTGAGCTGAAGGACTGGAAGGCCGCCGCGGGAGTGCTCGAAGCTTTCCGCAGCACCTATCCCAAACACAAAATGGCGGGCGAGGCCACCAGATTGATCGCACGCGCTTACCGGGAGAGCGGCGAGTTGTCGCACGCCGCCGGAGAGTATGAGCGCCTGGCATCTGAGTCCACAGATGAGACAG
>JBAVLE010000360.1:0-11884 GCA_049688735.1 Candidatus Angelobacter sp.
CCTATGACCAGGAAACAGACCGGTATCCAGTCCTCTATGTCCTCGACGGAGAGGACTATTCTGAACTCAACCAGGCGCTGGAAGCTTGCCGGAGCAACTCAATGTTTAACGTGATCGATAAGGTTACCAGTTTTAAGGTTGATTTCTTTTCTTGAGAGCCGGAGATTCAGCCACAAAGAGTTTGAGCGCAGAAAAAAGCCACAGTGTGGGAAGTACCTTTATACGCCGGAGGATATTGTTGTTGCAAAACTGGAGTGGGCAAAAACCGCGGAAGCACCGCGGCAAATTGAAGATGCGGCAGGAGTTCTTAAAGTCCCGGTAAAGAACTCGATCGACTTTACATCGAAAAATGGGGTCCACGACCTAGGCCTCTCTACCCAATGTTCCCAAGCCGACGGCTTGCGGACATCGATTAACAATAGCCCCGGGTCAAAACGAATTCTAACCATAATTTGCAATTTCCGCGCCCGGAAGCGTACCTAATGATGTAGAGAACTCTCAAATGCATCGATTGAAACTCGCTTTCGTCATAGCCCTATTTCTTTCGTTCTTATGTAACGTTGCCCATCCTCAAAGCAGCGTACAGCCCTCCCCTAACTCGCAGCTTCCGACCCTCACGGCACGCTCGAATCTGGTACTTGTACCGGTGCTGGTAAAAAGCAAAGACCGCAAGATTGTCTTTTCTCTTGCTGCGGAAGACTTCAACCTAACGGATAACGGCATTCCTCAGGCCGTGCGTGTGGAAGAAGATGCTCTGGGTCAGCCCTTGGCGCTGGCCGTCATCGTACAGACTGGAGGCCAGGGTACATTGCATCTACGTGACTACCGCAACCTTGGAGCGATATTGGATGCGGTGATTGGCGGTGTGTCTCATCGCGTGGCTGTAATCGGTTTTGATAGCACGGCCCGCCTGGTGCAAGACTTCACACCTGACACGGATACCGCGGCCGAAACGATTGCTAATCTCCATGGCGGTGACGCGGGTGTGGCCATTCTTGACGCGCTCAGCTTCGGTATTGAGCTGTTGCGCACGCAACCGCCCGCTTATCGCCGTGCCGTGCTGCTCTTCAGTGAGACCGTGGACAACGGCAGCCAAACGAGCTTCGACGATGCCGTTCGCGCTGTCGAGGATACGAATACCGCAATCTATAGCTTCGGCTTCTCAAGTACGCAAACCGCGGTGAAGCACGAAGCATCGAAGCTACCGGCGCCGGGAGGAACTCCTTACTCCAACGAACCATACGCACCGGGTGGTTGTATGAGCCGCGATCCAAAGGCTGACCCGGATGCGCACGGCAAACGCGGCGTTCAGGCGCTGGACTGCGCAAGTGATTTGCTTCCACCGCTACGGCTGGCGCGAATGGCGTTTCTCCTTGCTAAAGATGGCCTCAGGCGCAATGTGCCCAGATGCGTGGCGCAACTGACCGGTGGCGAATACTTTGCCTTCAAGGACGCAAAAACGCTCGCCCAGCATCTCATCAACATCTCAAATGATGTGCCGAACTACTACTACTTGAGCTTCCATCCGCAATCGCCACTCCCGGGACCACACGCACTGGAGCTGAAGGTAAAAAACAGGGCAGACTACGAAGTGAGGGCGCGTAAGGGATATTGGGTGGATGCCGAAACAGGAACAAAAGAATAGAAATCCCGCCACAAGATATACTTAGAGGTTCATTCATCTGTCCTGGAGGACGCATATGGCTTCATCCGCAGTCAGTTATGCCAGAGAGAACCAGCAGAAGTTTTTAGGTGAGTTGAAAGACCTTCTCCGCATTCCCAGCGTGAGCACTGCGCCGGAACACAAAGAAGATGTCCGCCGCGCGGCCATGTTCGTGGCTGACGAGATGCGTCGCATCGGTCTGGAAAACGTCGATGTGATCCCCACCAAGAACCATCCGCTGGTCTATGGCGACTGGCTGCACGCGCCGGGCAAGCCCACTGTCCTTTGCTACGCGCACTATGACGTTCAGCCGCCCGATCCGCTGAACGAATGGCATACGCCGCCGTTTGAGCCCACGGAGCGTAACCAGAATATTTACGCCCGTGGGGCCGTCGATGACAAAGGCCAGCTCTGGATGGAAGTCAAGGCCCTGGAAGCGCTGATGCGTGCCAACAATGGAAAGCTTCCGATCAATGTGAAGTGCATCTTTGAAGGCGAAGAAGAAGTTGGAGGCGAGTCTATTGCAGCCTATATCCGCGCGCAGAAAACTAAACTGAAAGCTGATTTTGCGCTGGTGTGCGATACAGAGTTGTTTGCGCCGAACCTTCCAACTCTCTGCGTCGGCCTGCGCGGCTTGGTGTATACCGAGATTGAAGCCGTCGGCGCCAAGACTGATCTGCATTCCGGTATGTACGGCGGCGCTGCGCCCAATCCTTTTTTTGCGCTAATTGAAATTATCAGCAAGCTGAAAGATGCGAAAGGCAAGATCCTGATTCCCGGCTTCTATAAAGGCATGAAGACCCCGAGCAAAGATGAACTCAAGACTTGGAAAAAGCTACCCTTTAATGAAGAGCACTATCGCAAGACCGAGGTCGGCTCAAAAGTGCTGACCGGAGAACCCGGATATTCGGTTCTCTATCGCACATGGGCGCGCCCGACGCTTGAAGTCCACGGCATGCCTGGTGGCTTTACCGCTCCCGGCGCCAAGACCGTGATTCCCGCGCGAGCCTTTGCCAAGGTCTCCATGCGGCTGGTGCCCAATCAGGACCCTGACGATGTCCTGAAGAAATACACCAAATTCGTGAAGAAGCTCACGCCCAAAGGGATTGAGACGAATATCAAGGTCTTCAGCAAAGGGCCGGCTTGCGTGGTGGGCACCAATAATCCTTTTATCAAGGCCGCTACCCAGGCGCTGCATGAAGTCTTTAAGAAAGATACAGTTTTTATACGCTCCGGCGGGTCGATTCCTATCGTGACCGATTTCCAGGACGTGCTGAAAATCCCCAGCGTGATGATGGGCTTCGGCCTCCCCGACGACAATCTGCACGCACCGAACGAGAAGTTCCACATCCCAAACTTCTATCGCGGGATTGAGTCGATCATCACGTTCTTTGAAAAGCTGGGAGAGTAGGAAAGATCGGCTGATCTGGTGATCGCGCGTGATCGGGAGATCGGCGATTACGGCGATCTCGCTCACTCACCTTAATCCTTTAGCCCCTTGCACTCTGGTGTACCAATTCGCGTCTTAAGCCGTCTTGCTTCTCTGCACCATTCGCGCTACAGTTTGAACAGCTCTCGCGATTCTTCCGTCCTCTTTAACAATCCTCACAGGTGTACTTTGGCCATAGGCTGCACAAGCGGTGCGACATCCTGTGGTCTGGAGCACTTATCCACAACATATTGTGGGCTTTGCTCTTGACCCTTGCTATCTCTGTGGGTACTCTAGCTGGAACGCGGATTAGCTACTCCAGCCGGTAGCCCGAAAGAGAAAACGCACCTGCCAGCCACAGTCGTGCGCACCATGGCCATTCCTGAAGGAGTAGGAAGTTGCTAAAACTCAAGAAGCTGCAAATCCTCGGATTCAAGTCCTTCTGCGATCGCACGGAGCTGAAGTTTCCGGGCGAAGGCATTGCTGCCGTGGTGGGCCCCAACGGGTGCGGAAAATCCAATATCTCTGACTCTATTTCCTGGGTTTTGGGAGAGCAATCTGCCAAGAGCCTGCGCGGCGTGCGCATGGAAGACGTTATCTTTGCCGGCACGCGCGACCGCAAGCCAACCGGCATGGCTGAAGTCTCTCTTACGCTGATCGATCCCCAGGTGTATGAAGGCGAGGTCAGCTCCCAGCCTGAAATCGATGTCCGCGATGACATGCCTTCAGAAGATGACTGGGACGAGGCATCTGTCCGCGCCAGCGCCGCTGAAGCCACCGAAGCTCACGTTGCTGAAGTGCAGCCTGGGCCGCTTGACTGGAAAGAAGGCATGGAAGGCGAGCCGCCGTCGGATGGCCCAGCCACTGCTGCATCGGAAGAAGGAATGGCGGATGCGTCGCAGGAAGCCTCGTCAGAACCAATCGCAGAACAGCCAGCTTCGACCGAGCCCAACGCATCTGACGCCCAAGCCCCACAGACCAACGGGGCTGTGGTCCTCAAGATCCGACGCCGCAAGTTCAAGCCCATGGCATTCGCCAAAGGCGAAGTCATGGTCACGCGTCGGCTGTTCCGTACGGGCGAAAGCGAATATCTGCTGAATGGCAAGCTCTGCCGCCTGCGCGACATTCAGGACATCTTTATGGGCACCGGCTTGGGGCCGGAGTCGTACGCCATCATTGAGCAAGGCCGCATTGGCCAGATCCTGAGCAGCAAGCCATATGATCGCCGCGCCATTATTGAAGAAGCCGCCGGCATCACCAAGTTCAAAACCAAAAAGCGGCTGGCAGAAGCGCGGCTGGAGCAGTCGCGGCTCAATCTGGCCCGCATCAACGACATTTTTGACGAAGTCACCAAGCAGATGAATTCGCTTAAGCGTCAGGCTTCCAAGGCTGAGCGGTATGCGCGCCTGCGCGACGAGATGAAAGAAAAGCTGCGCGTGGTGCTGGCCAGCAAGTTCGCCCAGATGGGCCGAGATGAAACTGGCCTGAATGATTCGCTGGAAGCTGTTGGTGAAGAGATTCGCGGGCATGCGGAAGCAGTGAGCGCCAAAGAAGCGGAATTCTCAGAGCGCACCCAGCGGGGTTACGCCATTGAGAGCGAGATTGCACACAATAGCCAGACGATGAACGCGCTGGCCGTCGAGACTGAGCGTGCCATCTCTCGTCGCGGATCGAACCAGGAGCGCTGTGGTGAACTGGACGCGCGTTCTGCTGCCGCGCAGGCCGAACTGGAACGCGCGCAAACGCAGTTACTTTCACTGACTGTGGAAGTCCAGACCAACCGGAGCTTTGCGGAATCTGCAGCTTCTGAGGTTGCCGCCGCGCAGCATGAGTGGCAGTCGGCGCAGCAGTCGTCACAGGACGCAGCCACCGCGCTCTCCGATCTTGAGCGCCAGCAGGAAGCGCGTCGCCAGAACGTAATGGAAGCCATGTCTTCGGCTTCGCAGGTGCGGAATCAGGTAATCCAGGCGGAAGAGCACATGACCGCCATGGAGCGCGAAGCTCTACGGCTGGAACGTGAAGCCACTGCCGCGCAAATTGACATTGAGAGTTTCGGCGGCAAGCGCGGGCAGATCGCGTTTGAGTTTGAAACCATCACGCAAACTGCTACGGCGCTGGGCACGCGTATCGTGGAAATTCGTGGCCTGATTGAAAGCAAGCGCAAAGAGGAAGAAGAGGGTAAGCGCAACTTGGATACGCTTCGCGCCGAGTACGCCACCTCGCTAGGCAAAAAGAGTTCACTGGAATCCGTAATCAACGAGCACGGCTACTCCACGGAATCGGTAAAGCGGCTGTTCCAGTCGAACGCCATGGGCCATGGCTTTACTCCGGCGGGCGTGCTGGCAGATTTTCTTGAAGTGGAAACGCGCTATGAAGGTGTTGTGGAAGAATTTCTGCGCGACGAATTGAACTACGTCGTGGTGAAATCCTGGGATTCGGCCAATGAAGGCATGCGGCTGCTGCAGTCGGACGTGGACGGTCGCGCGACCTTCCTGGTTCATCCCGAAGACGCACAAGCCAAATTCTCATTCGTCGCCAGCAATGCGCCCGCGCCCACCTCAGAGCGGCATGAAGAGCTGGTTTCGCTAAAAAACTGCATTCGCGTTCTCGATGGTTTTGGCCGGTCGCTTGAAGTTGTCCTTCCCAAGCTGCGGGATGGCTACATCACTGCGGACGCCAGCATCGCCCGCAACTTGGCACTGGAAAATCCAGATGCCTATTTCCTCTCGGCCACCGGCGAGTGCTTCCACAACGTGACGGTGACTGGCGGAAAGCAGCGCAAGGAAGGGCCGCTCTCACTGAAGCGCGAGCTGCGTGAAATTGGCAAGATCGCTTCTGACCTGGAAGCGGCCATTCGGAACGAACAGGCGCGGGTGCAGACTCTGGGCCGTGAACTCACGGAACTTAGCAAACTGCTGAGCACGCTGGAAGAAGAACGTCGTGAAGCGGAAAAGCAGGCGCTTACATCAGGCCATGCACTCAAGCAGATGGAGTCTGATCTGGCGCGAACCGAGCAGCGCTTGAACACGTATCGTCTTGAGATTGAGCGGACGCGCTCGGCCCGAAACGAGAAAGAGCTTGTTGTCGCAGAGAAACGCGAACAGGCGGAAGCGCTGGAGCAAAAGCGACAGGCGCTGGAAGACGAGATGAAAGTCGCACAGCAGCGCGTAGTCTCGCTGAAGACCGCGCGTGATGAAGCTGCGCAAGCCGCTTCCCAGGCTGCAGCGCATCTGGCTGTGGTGGAAGAGCGTCGCCGTACCGCAGCATCGGCGCTGGAGCGGATTGAGGCCCTGGCGACAGAAGCCAAACAGCGGGTTGCGTCATTGCAAACTCAGATCCAATCTGCGGCGGCTGAAAAAGTTCAGCGTGAAGCGGAGAACATGCAGATTGCGGACCGGCTGGAAGCACTGAGTGCGGAGAAGGCTGCAGCCGAAGCTACCGGAGTACAGCTACAGCACGAATCTGATCAGGTACGCGCCCGCATTGCCGACATCGATCAGGAATTGAAAGCAGCGCGCGTTGAATTGGATGCCGCACGCGAACGCAAGAGCGAGATCGGTACGCTGGTGGCTAAGTTGCAGTCTGACCTGGCGCACATGGCTGACTCCTGCATGAACGAGTTGGGCATCAGCGCAGACGACCTCCG
Source organism: Candidatus Angelobacter sp. (assembly GCA_049688735.1). Classification (GTDB taxonomy): domain Bacteria; phylum Acidobacteriota; class Terriglobia; order Terriglobales; family Acidobacteriaceae; genus Angelobacter. The sequence goes on from JBAVLE010000360.1 coordinate 6,739, forward strand.
CGCGAACACGGAAATCCCATTGGTGGAAGGCGAGCAGCTTGCGCTGGACGAAAACACTTACCGCGAGATGCGCACGAAACTCGAGAATATGGGGCCAGTCAACATGATGGCGCTGGAAGAATTCAAGGAGACTGAGACGCGCCACCAGTTCCTGGAAACACAGCGCAAGGACCTGCTGGAGTCCATTGAAAACACCCAGGCCACCATTAAGGAGATTGACGAATTCTCACGGCAGAAGTTCCAGGAAGCGTTTGACCGCATCAATGAGAATTTCCAGTTCACGTTCCGCAAATTATTTGGCGGAGGACAGGCCTTCATGCGCCTGACGGATGAACTGAACACCGCAGAGAGCGGCATCGATGTAGTCGCTTCACCTCCGGGCAAGAAGCTGCAAAACGTGCTGCTGCTCTCTGGCGGAGAGAAAGCGCTCACCGCGCTGTCACTGCTCGTCGGCATCTTCCAATATCAGCCCAGCCCGTTCTGCATCCTGGACGAAGTAGACGCTCCGCTGGATGAAGCAAACATCGGACGCTTTACCGAATTGATCAGGGAAATGGCCGTGCAGACGCAATTCATCATCATTACGCACAGCAAAAAGACGATGTCGATTGCGCCGGTGATGTATGGAGTGACCATGCAGGAGCCCGGCGTCTCAAAAATTGTGTCGGTGAAGTTTGGCGCGGAAGGTGGAATGCCGCGCGCGGCTTCAGCGTAATCGTCAAAGCGACTATGCGCGACTGCCGCATCCATCTCACAATCGTCCTCATACTGGGGCTGCATCTTGCGGCGATTGCCGCGCCAGTTCAGGCAGACAAGATTGTCATCTTGAAATCTGCTCGCACTATGACCCTGCTCAGCGGCGGCAAAGTCCTTAAGATTTACAAAGTGGCTCTTGGATCAGTCCCGATCGGCCCTAAGCGCGTGGAAGGCGACCACAAAACCCCTGAGGGCGACTACATAATTGACGCAAAGAACTCCCACAGCCAGTTTGACTTGTCATTGCACATCTCATACCCCAGCGCCGCAGATCAGCAAAGAGCCCGCAGCCTTGGCGCACGACCGGGCGGAGCAATCATGATTCATGGCTTGGCAAGGCCTTTTGCCTATCTTGGAGTTTTACATCGCCAGGTCGACTGGACGGATGGCTGCATCGCGGTGACGAACGCGGAGATTGAAGAGATATGGAAGCTGGTTCCTGTGGGGACAACTGTTGAGATCCGGCCATAGCATTCTGCACTCTCGTTCAAAACTTTTCTTCTTCGTCAAGAACATTTTCTGAATCACATTCAGAATGCCCAGTCCCGCGAACGTCTCGCGACTTTTAGAAACCAATATTTTTCCTGTTTTAAAAAAATATTTTTCGGTGCAGGTTTAATTTTTAGTAACCGGTACTACAAAGTCCCGCGAAAATCAATGCAAGAAAATCCTTGATTCATGCGGGTTTCACAGCTTGTGCATTTTCAGGATTTTTTTCATGCGATGTATTGTCTCCCGCCGCTTAAATTTGTAATTTCCACGGTTGACAAAAATAGTTGAGAGGCTAGAATACGACCTCGCCCACGTATTTCTGCCATGACAAGTCAAAGCGCACAAAACCGAATTCTTCTACAGACAGATTTTCCGGAGCTCACACTCCATGCTCGCGGTAAGGTACGCGATTTATACAGCTTGAATGAACAACTTTTGTTCGTAGCCACGGACCGCATCTCCGCGTTCGACTACGTTCTAGCTACCGGCATTCCAGAAAAAGGCCGGGTGCTCACGCAGCTCTCGCTTTTCTGGTTTGATTTCCTGAAAGATGTGGTGAAGAACCATCTGGTCACGGCCAGCGTAGACCAGTATCCCGCTCCGCTGAAGAAATATGCTGATGACCTGCGCGGCCGCTCCATGCTGGTCACCAAGGCGCAGATGATCGATATTGAATGCGTGGCGCGCGGATACCTTTCCGGATCGGGATGGAAGGAGTATCAAAAGACCGGCGAGGTTTGCGGCATCAAGTTGCCCAGCGGACTTAAAGAGTCCGACAAGCTACCCGAACCAATTTTCACTCCGGCCACCAAGGCGCTGACCGGCCACGACGAGAATATCTCCATCGAGGAAATGGCCAAGCGCACAGGGAAAGAGCTGGCAGAGAAACTGCGCGATTTAACGTTAAAGATTTATAAGACCGCAGCCGACTATGCAGCGGGCCGCGGCATCATAATCGCCGACACCAAATTTGAGTTTGGTCAGACATCGCAGGGCCTCATCCTGGCGGATGAAGTCCTTACTCCGGATTCATCACGCTTTTGGCCGGCGAACAAATATCAGCCGGGCAAAGCGCAGGAATCGTTTGACAAGCAGTTTGTTCGCGACTATCTGGAAGCGATTAAGTGGAACAAGCAGCCTCCGGCGCCTTCATTGCCGGAAGATGTTGCGCGCAAGACCAGCGAGAAGTACATAGAGGCATACAGAATTTTGGCGGGACGCGAGCTGCCCGCGGGTTGAGACGCCAATGGCATGAACGCGCTTGATTGGATCATCCTCGTAATCATGCTCCTTTCGGCGCTTCTGGCGGCGGCCCAGGGGTTCTTTTTTGAAGTAATTTGCCTGGCAGGAGCGGTAGTCGGGTTCCTGCTGGCGGCATGGGGATACGGCAAGATTGCCCCGTGGTTTTTGCAATACGTCAAGCTGCCGGCATTTGCGGACTTGGCGGGTTTTCTAACAATTTTTGTGTCGGTGGTACTGCTGGCCGGCGCTCTGGCAAGAATAGCGCGCTGGATGGTGCACGAAGCGGGACTCCGATCCGTTGATCGCGCACTGGGGGCGGCGTTTGGTTTTGTTCGCGGCATGGTGATCGTGACCGCCGGGTTAATGGCGATCACGGCTTTTGTACCTGAGTCAAAAGAGCTGTCTGGCTCACAACTGGCGAGTTACTTTCTGGTGGCGGGACGTGGCGCAAGCTGGCTGGCGCCTTCCGATGTCCGCCAGAAGTTTCGCGCCGGGATCATCAAACTCCGCAGTGGGCCCAGTCCGGGAGCGACAAACAAATAAAACAAAGAATCAAAGAAATTGGCGCATCTGGAAAGTGAGGAAACTCTGTGAAGGACCAGCTCGAAGCACTTGTAGCCCAAATGTATAGCAGCGGCATTCTCTATTCAGAAGCCGTGCGTGAATTCAAGAAGCGCTTCATCATGAACGTCCTGCAGCAGAACCGGGGGAACCAGTGCAAAGCCGCCCGTGAATTGGGAATGCACCGTAACACACTCAGCCGGACGATCGCTGAGCTAAAGCTGGATGTGCGCCAGCTGCGCGACGGGGGGCGTCGGCCTGTACGAAGCGAAAAGCCTGCGCTATTGGACAAGCAAAAGTTGGTCCGCTAGCACGCTGCCGTCTGCAATTGAATCCAACTTAACGTGCCAAACCTGGCTCCAGAACCTGGCGGAGAAAGAGCGTTCGTGCGTCCCGGATTCCGCTGGGACAGCGCAGACGCTTTTCTTTTCGATATAGACGGCACGCTGCTCAACAGCCGGGACGCCGTCCACTATTTTGCCTTCCGCACCGCTATACGCGATGTCTTGGGGATTGAAGCCAGCATTGAGGGCGTGCCTGTTCACGGCAACACTGACGTAGGAATCCTGCGAGCCGTGCTGCAACGTGCGGGCCTGCGGGACCGTGCCATTAACAAGCACATGCCGCAGATCGTGGCCCGGATGTGCGCTGAAGTTCAGCAGAACCGCGAACAGCTGAATCCTGAGCTTTGCCCGTCGATTCTGGAGCTTATCAACTATCTCCAAGGTCGGGGCAAGCTACTGGGAGCAGCTTCAGGGAATCTGGAAACTGTAGGCTGGCTTAAGCTGGAGAAAGCTGGGCTGAAACCGATGTTCGCGTTCGCGTCGTTCTCATTCCCGAGAGAATTACGCGCTGAGATCTTCCAGCACGGAATTGAGCTCGCGCGCGAACGCCTGGGCGAAGAGGCGTCCGTGACAGTTTTCGGGGATACGCCTGCCGATATCCAGGCCGCACGCGCCGTGGGCGTGCCAGTGGTTGCTCTAGCAACCGGAATCTACTCTTTTGCCCAGCTCAAGGCCCACGATCCAGACGCATGTTTTGCCTGCGGCACTGATTTGCTGGCTTTTCCTGCGTGATTGTCCGCAAACTTCAGTAATTGGCCGCAATATTCATGCGATGTATCGTTCTTAATAACGGTACAATAATGTTTCCCGCATGAAGATCTGCTTCGCCATTTTGACGCTATTTTTCTGCCTGGCCTGCATGGCCGCAGATGGGCCGAAGTCTGCCGCCGCAGTTCCCGGCGTCTCCAAAGAAGACAAGAAAAACGCAGAAAAGGAATTCAAGAACGCGCAGGACTTGCAACGGGCTGGCAAACCGGATGATGCCTTGGTAGCCGTCCTTAAGGCGCAGGAACTGATGCCCGGGAACGTGGAATTTATGACCATGGGCGAGATGCTGCGGCAGCAGATTGTGGGCGAGCACATGGAAGCCGGCAATCACCTTGCCGCAGCTGGAGATCCGGTGGGTGCTGCGCAGCGCTTTCGGCTGGCGCTTTCTATTGATCCACAAAATTCTTATGCCGCTCAGCGACTGCATGACGTGGAGCCGCCCGATGGAGATTCCGAACACAAGCACGTACTGCAATTGCTGGCGTCAGTGGATCAGATCAACCTGCAGCCCGCGCCGGGAAGGAAAAATTTTCATCTTCAGGGAGATACACGGCAGCTCTATACGCAGATTGGCGCCGCTTTTGGCATCTCCATGGAATTTGACCAGAACCTCACGAGCCGCGTCGTCCGCTTTGATCTTGATAACGTGGATTTTTATACGGCGACTGACGTTGCGGGCAAGATGACGAAGGCTTTCTGGTCGCCAATCTCCAGCAATGCCGCCATGGTTGCCTCCGATACGGTGGAAACCAGAAAGCAATATGAGCGTTTGGCGTTGCGCACTTTTTATATTGGCAATGTGTCCTCACAAACAGACCTGAACGATCTGGTGAACGTGATGCGCACCATTTTGGACATGAAGCTGGTCAGCATTCAGCCGGGCCAGAACACCATCACGGTGCGAGCGCCTCGGGAAGAAGTAGAAGAGGCGGCCAGCCTGCTTGATAACCTAATGGACGCCAAGCCCGAGATGTCGCTTGAAG
>JBAVLE010000361.1:0-6353 GCA_049688735.1 Candidatus Angelobacter sp.
GTGCTTAGCTCTATGCTGGCTCAAATTGGTGTGAAATCTTTCTACATGCCGATCCATGCTACGCGAGGAATTTATAACGACAAGACACCACCCAACTCCGCATTTAACCATGTGATTTTGGTAATCCAAATGCCCGAGGGCAGCTTTCCCCAGAAGCTTCCGGCAATGTATGAACACCCGAAGTTAGGCCACCTCCTGATCTTTGATCCCACAAATGACCTGGTGCCGTTGGGACAATTGCCTCCGTATGAACAGGATAGTTTTGGTTTGTTGGTTACAGACACAGGCGGTGAGTTGATCCATCTGCCTGTAACAGCGCCGGACCTGAACCAAATCCATCGCAATGCCAAATTGACGTTGCTGCCGGACGGTACATTGCAGGGTGAGATTGAAGAAGTCCGGTCCGGTTACCTGGCCATGAATGGAAGGGAATATCTCCAGCATCAGACGCAGAATGATCGCAAGAAAATGCTGGAACATTTCTGGGGCCCGAACCTTGGCAGTTTCCAGATTGACTCTTTCAATCTGGAAAATGAAAACGACATCGATAAGGACCTGGTGCTGCGCTACAAATTTACCGCCAGCCATTACGCCAAGACAGCAGGACCTTTACTGCTGGTGCGGCCCCGTGTGGTGGGTGAGATGGCCGGAGCTTTTGATGTAACCAAGCCTCGCCACTACGCCTATGAGTTTGAAGCGCCTTTCCTGCGCACTGACAGCGTGGAGATTAAGCTTCCTGATGGTTACAACGTCGACGAACTGCCTGAACCGGCGAAAGCCATTTTCCCTTTTGCCGAGTACACCAGCAAATCGGAAAAGGACGGCAATGTCCTTAAATACAGCCGCGAATACAAAATGCAAACTACCCAGGTGCCCGTGGAGCGCATTGAACAGCTCAGAAAACTTTTTGCCCAGATTGGCATGGACGAAAAGAACATGGCGGTCTTGAAGAAGGCGAACTAAGCCACCGGGAAATCGCTAGCCTGAATTTACACTCGATCTGGGTGAAATATGCAGCACGGAGCGACAATGAAACCATCGTTATCTGTTGTGGATATGGCTGGCTGTATTACAGCCGCCATTTTTTGAACAAAACCAGGAATTGTTACAGGTCACGGCTCAGGACCGCGAAATCAAGGAAGGTTCCGCTGAACCCGGAGCTTCAGCCGTTCAGCTCTTTTTTATAAACGCCAGCTCTGCAGGTTGCCAGGTGATCGGGATCTCGCGCAAGTTCAGGGTGATGAGAAAAGGAAGATTTGGTAGCGCTACCGGGAATCGAACCCGGGTTTTAAGATTGAGAATCTCACGTCCTAACCCCTAGACGATAGCGCCACTTTGTTGTGCTGAGCTTATGCAGTATAACAAAGCCCTAAGATCCCAGAGCAATCGGTCAATCTGAAATTGCCTCCAGAATTAATCAGAAGTTTTTAAAATTTCATCTCTCTGCAACCTTTGCGGCTAAACCTCCGCGGGCCTCGGCATTGTCTCAGTTTGCCGAACGAAAAAGCAGTTCATTCAAACTTAAGGCACCCCCGACCACTTCGATTGCAGAATCGCTGCTTCCTGGAACACACTTAGTTCTTCAGATCAGTGTCAGTGCATATCAGCGGTAAGACGTTCCGGTTTCCCCGCGCCTCCGTGGTAGATTTTATTTTCCGAATCCGCGCTCATCCGCGTTGATCCGCGGTAAAGCTTTGCCTCATGCAAATGAAAATCACACAAATACTTAACCCTTGCAATGAACGCTGATAATCCTCAATTTTTGTTTGCATTCGCCCACAAGCCGCCGCAGATTCTTCTATAATTGATTCAACGTCGCTCTCGTTTTAAAAATCAACATTTCCGGAGCTGAGGGAGCAACAGACAAGCATGGCAACAAAATCGTCGAACAAACCCCGTAAGACCACATCCGCCAAACAAGGAGCAGGACAGCAAAAATCTACCGTAACCCCTATTGCCCAGGGCGTTAATGTTGCAGAAGCAGGCAATCGTACGTTTCCGCCTGCCGACCACAAATCTTCAGGAGATCACAGAATAGAGGAAGAGATTCGCATTCGCGCCTATGAGCTTTTTGAGCAGCGGGGACGCCTGGAAGGCCTTCACCACGAGGATTGGGCCCGGGCTGAAGCTGAAATCCTGGCCAGATACCGAAGGGACAAAAGCGCATAGCCCCCTCGCATGAGACAAGCCCTTCTACTGGACGACAATATCGCTCAACTTACGGTGCGTGAGTTGGTGCTGCGCAAAGCTGAGATCGAAAGCCACGTCGCCACCAAGGGACAAAGCGCGTTGGCATTGCTGCGCAGTGACGCCGGGCGGGCCAAAATCGGCGTGGTCATCACAGACCACCTGATGCCCGATATGGACGGAACGGAGTTTGTCCGCCAGTTACGGGCTTTTAACAAGGAAGTTCCAGTAATCGTGATCAGCGGCCTGCCGGACGCCGACTCCGAATATGCCGGCCTGAACGTCATTTTCCGGGTTAAGCCCTGTGATCCTGAGGATTTAATAGCCCTAGTGAAATCTGCGCTGAATGTTAGGGCTTCCGCCTAATTGAATCATTGCAGTAGACATGAAACCATATTAAGCTCCTGAACAATGCCACTACTTGGAAGCTTTTGTCTTTTATTTGCTTTGGCGCTGGCTGGCTACTGCTTTGTAGTCGGCGTGGTTGCTGCTGTCCGCAAAGATGCCGTTGGCTATCGGCTGGCGGAAACCGCGCGGCGAGCCGGCATGGCATCATTTTTTGCAGTGCTGATCGCTGCAGGCGCGCTTGTCTATGCCGCTCTAACTGACGATTTTTCTGTCGCTTACATCCTTCATCATTCCAACCGCGCACTGCCCGGCCCTTATAAATTTGCCGTCTTATGGTCAGGACAGGAAGGTTCGATCCTCTTTTGGGCCCTGTTGCTTTCGGCATACGGCTTTGTTCTGCGCTTGCGCCACAAGGTCGATCGGCGGCTGGTCGCCATGGCGTCTATGGTCTTGGCTGCGATCCAGATTTTCTTCCTGATTTTGGTTAATTTTGTCGCCAATCCTTTTGGCATCATGGATCGCCTTGCGGCGGACGGCAACGGCCTGAATCCGTTGTTGCAGTATCCTGAGATGGTCATCCATCCGCCGATGCTCTATCTTGGCTATGTCGGCGTCTCAGTTCCATTCGCTTTTGCGCTGGCCGCGCTCATCATGCGCTATCCGGGCGAGAAGTGGATACACATTACCCGCCGCTGGACCATGGTGGCTTGGCTTTTTCTAACGTTCGGCATCGCGCTGGGCGCGCACTGGGCTTACGCGGTGCTTGGCTGGGGCGGATACTGGGGCTGGGACCCGGTAGAGAACGCTTCCCTGCTCCCGTGGCTTTCCACGACTGCGTTTCTGCATTCCGTCATGATGCAGGAAAAGCGCGGCATGATGAAGGTTTGGAATGTCTGGCTGATCTTTATCACCTTCATGCTCTCGATACTGGGGACGTTCCTTACCAGAAGCGGCGTTGTCAGCTCCGTTCATTCATTCGCGCAGTCCAGCATCGGCAACTGGTTCTCAGGATTTCTCGCCATCATCTTTGCTGTGTGCCTAGTCTTTTACATCCGCAACCGCGACCATCTGCGCTCTGAAAACAAACTGGAATCACTGGTCTCGCGCGAATCCAGCTTCATGTTTAACAACCTGCTGCTGCTGGGCGCGTGTTTTGCCGTGCTGTGCGGCACGCTGTTCCCCATCTTGTCTGAATTGGTGCGCGACGTAAAAATGAACCTCGGCGCTCCCTTCTATAACAAGGTGATGGTGCCGATCGGGCTTGCCCTGATCTTCCTCACTGGCGTGGGGCCTCTGCTCGCGTGGCGCAACACATCTGTAGGCAGCATCAAGCGCAACCTTACGGTGCCGGCAACGGTAGCTCTGCTGATTGAGGCCGTGGTCGCCTTCGTGCTGAATAAAAATGGCGTCCACTTCTGGACCGATATGGGCCAAATCTACGCGATGATGGCGTTCTGCCTCAGCACTCTCGTTATCGCCACGGTTGCGTCTGAGTTCATTCGCGGCGGTCTCGTCTGGAAAAACAAGCTCCAGACCAATATCTTTGCGGGAATGTACCAGCTCTCACGCCGCAACATGCGCCGTTATGGTGGCTATGTCGTCCATTTCGGCGTGGTGCTGGTCATAATCGGTCTGGCTGGCGCGGCCTTTAACCAGGACAAAGAACAGGAAATTGGCAAAGGCGACAAAGTCCAGATCGGCTCTTACACGGTGGTGGGCGAGGAATACACTGAGGACGATAACGCAAATTACAGGTCGCAAGCCGCCCTGCTTGAAGTTTATAAAGACGGTAAATTCCTTACGCGGCTCAATCCTGAAGAGCGTTTCTTTAAAGCCAGCGGCGGACAACCGGTTCACATCGTAGCGAACCACTCCACGTTGCGCGAAGACCTTTACGTTGTCTATGAAGGCAGCAATCCTGATACCGACCATCCCATTATCAAGATCATCATCAATCCGCTCGTAAATTGGATTTGGATTGGCGTGCTCGTAATCGTCTTTGGAACAGGCATGGCTCTGGTGCCGAACGCAGCACCCGTCAGCGTGCCCGTCCGTAGCACAGTGGCTGTGGCACAGATGGAAGAGCGGGGCATGCAGCCCGCGGGAGCAGGCAAGTGAAGAAGATCCTAAAAGCTCTTTTGCTTCCCTGCGTGTTGGTGCTGCTCATGGGGGCAGACAATCAGGACGCCCGCTTCCAGAACCTTGGCGGGAAAATCATGTGTACGTGCAGTTGCGCGCAGATGTTGCTGAAGTGCAACCACGTCGGCTGCCCCAACTCTGACCAGATGATTCGCGAGCTCCGCGCCAACGTCAGCCGGACAAAGAATGATGAAGCCGTGCTGAACTGGTTCCGAACCAAATGGGGTGTAACTGCCGTTGTCGAGCCTTCAACCCATGGCTTTGAACTGCTGGCCTGGGTCCTGCCTGCTGCCGGGCTTGGCCTCGGATTGATGCTGGTTGTGTTGCTGATCCGCAATTGGAAAATGCGTCCCGCGCCGGTTGCCGCTGCAGATATGAACCTTGCTCCCGATCTTGAAGCTCTGCGCGCTCGCGCTCGCCGGGAGACTGAACTATGAATCCGGCCATTTTTGATTACACGATCCAAATGGTATGTGGCGTATTTGCAACTGCTATCGGAATTTATGTTTTTTATCCCAGCCGCGACACCGATACAGGAGTCACCAAGACGCGGGCCACTTACCTGTATGAGCGCAAAGAAGTCGTTTATGAAAATTTGCGCGATCTGAGTTTTGAATTCAAATCAGGCAAATTTACCCAAGCTGACTACGACGGTATGCGTCTCGGCCTGGAAGCAGAAGCGGCGCGCATCCTGGCCGAAATTGAAATGCTGGAATCTGCGAAAGCCTGAAGGAGTTTATTCCATTGAAGCAAGTTGCTGCCACACTTCTCCTCATCTTTTCACTTGCTGCTGCGGCAGACACGCTCAAGGGCGTCGTCCAGAACAGCACTACCAATAAGCCTTCCGCGGGTGATGATGTCACGCTTAAGAAAATCGGCCAGGGCATGGAGGATGTGGCCAAAGCAAAAACCAATGCCAAAGGCGAGTTCAACTTTAGCGTTCCTGCCACGCAACAGCCTTACATCGTTTGGGTCCAGCATCAGGGAGTCACATACACGCAGGCAGCTTTGCCCGGAGGCGTACCGGTGGCAATCCGGGTTTTTGATGCGGCTGCCAACATAAAAGGAATCACTATTCTCGACCATGCCATGGCGCTCCAGACCGCTGAGGACGGAGCAACGCTGAATGGCGAAGAGATCTATACGGTCGGCAATGAGTCCACGCCGCCCCGCACGCTCACAGGCAAGCAAACGCTTGAGTTTTACCTGCCTGAGGGTGCGTCGATCAAGGAATCCAGCGTGCAGACTGGCAAGACGCAGCTTAAAGCAGCGGTGATCCCAACAGAAGAAAAAAATAAATTTGCCTTCGTTTTTCCCATACGCCCCGGCCAGACACAGTTTCACATCATCTACACGGTTCCCTACTCCGGCAAGCTGGAAATTGACCCTCGATCTGATCTGCCTACGGGGACACTCATGGTGGCCGCGCCTGACACGATTAAATTTGCCGCCACTGATAGCGCCCTTTACCAGGCGAATACGAACCCTCAGTTCAAAGGCATCAACTTTTTTGTCGCCAAGAACATTACTCCCAAACAGAAAGTGGCCTTCGCCATATCGGGTAAAGGAGAAATGCCACATGAGCCGGAACAAGCCGCAGGTCCAGGAAATGGCGGCCGACGCGGAGAGCCTGCCGGCCCTGGCGGCGGTCTGGGAGTGCCCAATGAAAGGCCCGATCC
>JBAVLE010000362.1:0-1682 GCA_049688735.1 Candidatus Angelobacter sp.
GTGAACCTGTGAAAAAACCATGTTAGGGCAAGCGATCATAGCTAGAGTGTCCCTATCCTCGACACCTGGGAGCTTTGCATTCTCCGTGCGCTGCCGTAGCTACTGCTTCTTACATCGGCATCGGCACTGGGATGGCGCTTCGCTGTCGTCGCAAGCGAATCCAGTGCTGCAGGTTGTGGGTTAGGCAGACCCACAGCGCCTCGGTTCCTACTTTTTCCAAACCACGTACATGAAATTGCCGCAGTCCCAGCTTGGCCTTGATCCATAGATTTCTAAATTCCGCCACCGGGGCTCGCTTGCGGTACTCCTGCTGGGCAGCCTCGGTCACCATCTTGGCTCGATACGCCGCCATGGCCGCGCTCTCTTCCTTCCGCGTCACCGAACGTCCATACTTGCGATTCTCCGGACAACACTGGGCTTGCAGCGGACAACTCTGGCAATCCTGACGCCGCGCTATATATTTGTACTGCTGTATGCCATCCTTCTTCTGCCGCCCTTGATAGCTCAGAATCTTGTCCGCCGGACACACATAGTGGTCCTGCTCCGGATGGTACACAAACACACTGTTCGGATAGCGATCTTTGTCCCGCTCGCCTTTCTTGCCAGCATCATCGGGCAAGCTTCCGATCAGATCTACTCCCCGCTGCGCCATCTCTTCCACGTTCTCCCGGCTGATGTAACCGCTGTCCACCAGCACCTGATCCGGCGCTTCTCCCAGCCGCTTCTCCACACGATCCACCGCAGGTGTTAATTGCTGAAAGTCATTGCCTGCCTGCGTAGCGGCTACATCCACAATCAGCCCTCCCCCTGTATCAGTTGTAATCTGCACGTTATAGCTGGGAGCAAAGCCCCCTTCGTTCTGCTTCATCCTCCGCGCCTCGGGGTCGGTGGTGCTCACCCGCACCTCGCGCTTCTCTTCTTCACTCTTTTTCTGCTGCCGCAGCTTTTTCATCTCCTCTAACGCGAGCTTTAAGCGCTCCACTTTCTCCTGCGCCTTCTGCTCGGCTGCCGCGTTCCTGCTCTCCCCTTCGTCCGGTTCGAGTTGGCCCAGTTCTTTCACCACCTGCTGTGCCTTCTCCAGATGCTCCCGCAACGTGGCTTCCCGGCGAAAGCTTTTCCCGCTGGCACTGGCCTTGATCTTGGTCCCGTCGATGGTTACCTGCTGCAAATCAATCAATCCTTCCGCGCTCGCCGCTCCCAACACCTGGGTGAACAACTCGTCCAGTTCTTTTTTCTTCTCCACGCGAAAATCCGATAGCGTGTGATAGTTCACCTTTTCCATTCCCGTCAGCCACCAAAACGCCGGATCGTACTCACAGCGCCGCTCAATCTCCCGCGCCGCTCCTATCCCCAAGCTGTAGGCATACACCCATAAACTGATCAGCAGCTGCGGATGCGTTGCCGGACGCCCTCCCTGCTCCGCATTACTGGCAATCCCCTCGTAGTATCCACTCAGATCCAATTCCCCTACCGCTGCCCACAGCAGTCGTGCCGGATGGTCCTGCTCAATCAATCGATCCACTTCCACTGTCCGAAACCACATCTGCGCACGGTCAATCGTCTTAATCAGCCGCTGCGGCACTGCATCAGGCGTCTTGTTTTCATCCATGCGCTGAGATTATTTGTTCTCTTGCCTTTGTCAATAAAGAACTCAGTTCACCGCCTGGTTTTTTCACACCTTC
>JBAVLE010000363.1:0-2030 GCA_049688735.1 Candidatus Angelobacter sp.
CCGTACGGCCACGGAGCAGGAGATCAAAAGCTCCTATCGCAAGCTGGCCATGCAGTGGCATCCGGACCGCAATCCCGGCAACGCTGAGGCGGAAGAGAAATTCAAGGAATGCACCGAGGCCTACAGCGTGCTGATGGACGCGGACAAGCGCGCCCGCTATGACCGGTATGGCCACGCGGCCGTGAACGGTGGCGGCTTTAGCGGGTTTGACGGCTCCAACTTCGCCGACGTCAGCGATATTTTTGGAGATATCTTCAGCGACTTTTTCGGCGTGAACGTTGGCGGCGGTCGCGGAGGACGTACTCGTGTGCAACGCGGCGGAGACGCGCGCGCAGATATCACGCTCACTTTTGAGGAAGCTGCCTTCGGCAAGAAGACCCAGGTGAAGGCCCGCCGATATGAAGCCTGTGAACAATGCCGTGGCACCGGATCAGCGGGATCCAAGGGGCCTAGCACTTGTCCAACATGCGCAGGACGAGGGCAAGTCCGCTATCAGCAGGCAATGTTCAGCATCGCTCGGCCATGCCCAACCTGCCATGGAAACGGACGGGTAATTTCGGATCCCTGCGGCAAGTGCAAAGGCGAGAGCCGCGTGATGAAAGAGCACTTGATCGATGTGAGCGTGCCCGCTGGCGTGGAAGATGGCACGCGGATTCGATACCAGGAACAGGGAGATGTTGGGCCTAATGGCGGCCCGGCGGGCGATCTTTATGTGGTGCTTGGGGTAAAACCGCATCCGTTCTTTGAGCGTGAAGGCAGAGACCTGCACTGCTCGGTGCCAATTTCATTCAGTCAGGCGGCTATGGGAGCGGAAATTGTCATCCCAACTCTGGATGGCAGCGAGCACAAGCTGAAGATCCAGGAGGGAACGCAATCGGGGACGACGTTCCGCGTTCGCGGGAAAGGCGTTCCAGCGCTGCAAAGCTCAGGCAAAGGCGACATGTACGTTAAAGTCCGGGTGGAAACGCCGCGCAAGCTTACCAAGCGCCAGCGTGAGTTGATGGCCGAACTGGGCGAGACCTTCAGCATCGATAATAAGCCGGAGCCGCGCAGCCTGTTTGAGAAGGTGAAAGACATCTTTGGGTAGATACTACATCTGGTTCGTAGTAGTCGTGGCAGGTCTGGCGGGCGTAATCCGTCTGGTGCTGCCCCGCCGCTTTGCTGAGCTGCAACTGGAACGCTTCAAAGCGGCGAATGCCATTTCCAAAGCCAAGATGCGCAGCTTGCTCTTTCTGGCCGTTGGCGTGGTCTTTGGCGGAATTTATTTTCTTCCCTGGGGCCACCAGAGCTGGATCATTATCGGCACCGTCTTCTCTGTTCTTAGCGCGGCTGAGGCCTACTTCCAGGCGCAATATCCCACATTGGAAGCACTGGTCTTTCAAAGCCGCTTGCTGGGGATCCTGTATCTTGGGCTGGCCGCGGGTTCTTACGTGATGCTCAAAAAAGTATGACCCGCAGGCGCTGGATTGCTGACCGCGTGGAAGGCGATCGCGCTTTTCTGCTGGGCCCCAACGCCAACCATCTCTTCCGCGTTCTCCGCGTAAAAATAGGCCAGGAATTCGACGTTGCCGCCGATGGCGTGCTGCGTTATGCAAAAGTGGTTTTTGCTTCGCACGATACTGTTGAGTTTGAGCTTGGCGCGGAAGTTGAAAGCGCTGCTCTCCCGCAAATTACTGTTTATCTTTCCATTTTCAAATTTGATCGTTTTGAGTGGGCGCTGGAAAAACTGACCGAACTGGGCGTAAGCCATGTGGTTCCCATGATTGCTCAACGCACAGAAGAGCATCTGGCCAAAGCGGCAGCTAAGCGCGTGGAGCGCTGGCGCAAGATTGCCCGCGAAGCATCACAGCAGGCGCGGCGTATAGCGCCGCCAGAGCTTGCCGATCCCGTGGCGCTGAAGAGAGCGATTGAAAAAGAGCAGGGAAGCCGGATCGTGCTTTCGGAAGTGGAAGAGCAGGTTTTATTGAAAACAGTGCTTAATGGTGGCAAGCCTCCGCTCGCCATGGCATTAGGGCCGGAAGGTGGATGGT
>JBAVLE010000364.1:0-2677 GCA_049688735.1 Candidatus Angelobacter sp.
GTCCATACCGGATCCAGCTGTAGGGCTGGCAACGCGGACCGAACACAAAGCCGAGCTTTCGGCAGTGCTGGCGGCCTTGCGCCAGCTCTCTGAAGTGGATCGAGCAGCGTTGCTGATGCGCGTGCAGGAAGAAATGCCGTATGAAGAGATTGCGCAGGCGCTGAAGCTGCCGGTGACTACCGTGAAAGTAAAAGTTCATCGCGCGCGATTGAAGCTGATGCATGCCAGAGAAATTTTTCAGGAGGTGCGCCCATGAAGCTGGAGCGCGAAGTCATTATAGATCTGTTGCCGGCATATTTTTCCGGCGAAGCCAGTGCGGCCACACGCATGCTGGTGGAAGAATTTTTTCTGGAAAACCCGGAGTTTGAGAAGTCTGCGCGCTCCGCTGCCGGCCCGCTGGAAAGCTTGAAAGCTGCTCCGCCCCGGCTGGATCCAGAAAAAGAAAAAATGGCGCTGGAGCGCGCCCGGATGGTGACGGAGACGCGAACCTCATTCTTTTGGCTGGCCATCATCAGCACGCTGATGCTGTTTCTCTTCCGCATTCAAAATGGCAAGCTCATCTGGATCGTTTGGAGCAAAACCGGCACGAGCTCCGGCCTTCGTGGGCCGCTATTCATGGCCATGGCGTCATTTTTCTGGCTGTTCTATGCCTTTGCCCGCACGCGCACCAGCCCGTTGCCGGCGCATACAAAATTCCTGTGGATGGCCACGTTTTATAGCTTACTGGCCGCCGTGTTCAAGATTGAGAACCACAAAGTCGTTTGGGTGCTTTTTCGAGGTGATCCCAGCGCCGGAATCTTCCTGCTGGCATTTGCCGTGGCTCTCTGGTGCATCTACTTCATCCAGCGCTGGCAGTACAAGCGCAGATAAATGTAAATGCCCCTCAGGGGTTGGTTGTGATCTCGCCGATGTTTGCCACGGTATCGCCTTTCTTCATCGACGGCACGCCGCAGATGTAAAGCACCACTCCAGCCTCGGGCGCATGGGCTTCATAAATCGTCTTGCCGAAATAGTCGGTGACGTAGCCGATCTTCATTCCCGCCTCAACGTAAGTTCCGCGCTGTACTAGCGGATAGAAAACTCCGGGCTGATCGCTGGCCACAGTATCAACTTTGCCGAGCCACACCGGATGTTCCACCATAACAGGCGCTCCCGGCAGCATTTTTAGATAGCGCATCAGGCTCAGGGTTCCGTTGACCAGGAGCGCGACATCGTCGGTCTTGACGGTGCCGGAGTAACCAGCCTCTACGGCTATGGCGGGCTTGCCACGCGTGTTGGCAGTGTTATCAAGATAGCGCGATGCCGCAGGATCTTTGGGGCGATCACCCCAGACAATGATGTGGTCCAGGCCGAAGGCAAGCACCATATCTCGGGTGATGGCGTCGTGCTTGGCGTCGCCCGATTTTGGCCAGTAAGAGTATGGGCGCAGATTTTCATCGATATCGCCGCCGTGGTAATCGACCAGATAATCACAACGCTCGACGACCTGTTTTGTGATCGCATAGGAAACGCGTTCTGTCTGCGTGCCGTCCTGTTTGCCTGGATAAAAGCGGTTCATGCTCTTGCCATCCACAGGGTTCACATGCGGCACTTTCTGATCAAATGATGCAATGTTTACCAGCGGCAGGATGATGACGGTGCCGGAAACCTGCGCGGGATCGAGTGTCTGAATGACTTTTTCCAGCGCGATGATGGAAGCATACTCGGTGCCATGCGCGCCTGAAACCAGGGCCAGCACAGGACCGGGCTTACTCCCCCGAACAACTACAACGGGAATCGACGTTGCTGCGTCAACGCCTGCAGGAATGTCCAGAGTGCCAGTGGCTTTTTGTCCGAGACCGGCCGTGGCGGTGCCTACAGTGAAGCTAGTTTGCGCCAGCACGGTAGTGGAGAACAAAACGGTGAGAGATAACAAGCAGGGGATGCGATTAAGTTTCATGGCGGGAGCAGTATAAGCCACGCCGGAAATAACCGCCCGGGCAGCCCAAAAAGCAGCCCCGAATCACGCGATCTCGTCGCGCAATTCGGGGCTTTTTAATTACTTACGCTGCTTTATCCTGCGAGGCACAAGTCGGACAATCTACTATGATCGTGTCTCGGCGGGAACGCAGGTTCTGCTGGAAGTCGTTCCATCTTCGGCCTCGATTAATTTCCTGCCGTTCAGTGGGGCCGGCGCCCTGCTCGGTTTCCACGATGGGGCCGACTCTATAAATGCCAGGCTCACTAATAGTTTCAGAGCGGACGCCTTCTGAGCGGAGCTCTTCCCGTTGAAATTCCGGCTCTCCGCTCCTCGCGTTCATGCCTTCACTCGTCTGGCGATCACGCTGCATCATCTCAACGTCTTCTTTTCCGCCAATAGACGGTTTTTTAGGCCGCAGCGTGGTTTTGCCCGTACCGGACGCAACACCCAGCAGGTCATCTTCCTTACCCAATTTCTCCGGCTTCAGGTCCAGCCTTCTGCCGCTGGCGGGCGCACTGCTGCCGCCAATCGCGGAGCCTTTTACTTCCTCAGGCGCCGGCGTAATGATCCGGCCGGTGTTCTTGTTGTACATAACTTCGCCATCATTCCAGCGCTTTTCATAATCCTTCTCAAAGGTGGACCAATCGCCCTGCGCCTTCATGGTGTCTTCATTGAATTCAGGCAGCATCTCCAGGCGTTCATTGTCCAGTTCGGCAT
>JBAVLE010000365.1:0-5900 GCA_049688735.1 Candidatus Angelobacter sp.
GCACTTCAGGCCCGTATAAGGCCATTCGCCCAGCTTCTCATCGAAAAAGAAGCAGATATGCGCGGGCGTGATCTCGTCCGTGGAGATATCGTCGCGCAACCTGGGATTATTTTGCGGGTTTTTCGTGTCCCACGGCAGGTCCTCTCCAGCCAATTGCCGCCGGATCAACTCTGGATCTTCCGTCAGGAATAGGATTCGTCCCTCAAACTTGCAGGTATCAGGGCGCTTCTGGATGCTGCGGGTAAGTAAAGAAGGTTCCACAGTAAAATTCTAGCAATTTCCCAAAGAGTTTGCAGCGCTGGACGGATGAGGGTTACCCATGTCGCGAATGTCGCAGCGGCAGACACAGGACCATTTCGTCGCGAGTGTGGTCCGCCACGACCGGCACAAAGCAGACACAAAGGCCTGCGCTGCTCCTAGCGGTAAATCTTCCACTATTTCAAATTCATATCCGGGATGCTCTTAAACGCGATTCTGGGCGGCGCAGCCTCTCGTACTTTGTGAATCCCACCCAGATATAAAGTTGTAGAGCCATATTTTGCGTTGATTCTATCCATAGTCTCGGCAAGCCGATCAAACTTTTTCGCGCCATACATCTCGTCAAAGAAAGCCATGTTGCGCATGTTTTCTGGCATTAGGTCGATTAGGGCCACGCTTACCATCACGGGTCTAAACCCAGGACAGTCCTTCCACGCTTCCTGAAAAATGTTCACCAGCGTCATGGTGTCCTGGCAGGCAGGGAAGCGCAGACTGGCTTCCCATACCGGACGATCATGATGCATCCAGTAGCCTTTGGAATCTTCGTCCTTCGTATTCTTGTCCTTGGAAAATAGGACATAGATCACCATCGCGCTGGTCCAGAGTTTGGCATGGCGCAAGCGCACTGCGGCTTTGTGCAGCAGCTTCTTGCCCACGGCACACGCCTGCTCGTGTGTACGCAAATCAGGTGGCAAGACATGCTGATGACTAATGCTGGTCGTTTGCGATTCACGTTCGTCAAAATCCACACCACGCAGCTTAAACCAAAAGCGAGTGCCCAGAACTCCGCCCCAAATCTGGGTCATCTGGTCCATATCAAGGGCCCAAAGTTGTTCCATGGTTGCAATTCCATGGTTAAGCAGCCGCTTCTCCATCTGATGTCCAATCCCGGGAAGATCGCGCGGCTTCAATGAGAACAGAATCTGCGGAAGTTGCTTTGAAGTAATGGTCACCAGGCCATCCGGTTTCTTCATGTTCGAACCCACTTTAGCCAGAAAACGGTTTGGCGCCAGGCCGATCGAACAACACAAGGTGTCTCCAACGGAACGAATCGCTTGTTTCACCTGGATAGCCAGTTCCTGCGCGTTCAATATTTGCGTGTCGCGTCCCCCAAGCCGGCATTCCATCTCATCAATTGAAATGATTTTGGAAACGTGCAAACAATTTTGTTCAACCGCCTGTTGGATCTTTTTATGATAGTCAACGTAGATTTCATGCCGGGCCACCACCACATTCAGGTCAGGACATTTCCTCCGCGCTTCACCCAGAGCAGTTCCGGTACTCACGCCAAATGCCTTAGCTTCATAACTTGCGGCAATGCAGACCGTTGAATCCGCATCCACCGTTACAACCGCCGTAGGCTTCCCGCGAAGACGGGGCTGGACCTGCTGCTCCACAGAGGCAAAATACGAATTCATGTCCAGAAAGAGCCAATTGACCTGTTCCGCTACGTGAGAGGCGTCCGGCATGACAAAGCGAATATAACACGAATAAACCTAAGAAGCAAACGGCTGCTTGGCAACTTTACCCCTTTAACTCCCAGCCGATAGCGTGTCCAGTACCGCCTAAAAAATGGGCTGCCAAAGTGACCTTGGTCACTAACGCTTGGCGCGGAAGATGTACTACTCTACAAAAACAAGGTACATGACCTTCCGGAGTTGAAATGACGGACGCAGTGATTAAAGAATCGGCAATCCAGGAAGCTAATCAGGCTTTCACCAGACAAGTAACCAATCAGGTGGCCCGCGTCACCGGCGAATTGAACCGGCTGGAACAGTTATTAAGCGCAGGCATGGTGGATCGCCGTGTTTTGAGCGAATTTCGCTATGCCGTGGATAGCGCCCGAAAGACCGGCTGGCAAGTAGAAAAATGGTTGGACGGCGGCAGCCGCGAGCTTTCCACCATGATCACAGAAGAGCGAATCCACTGTATTACTCGGATGAGCAATCACCTGGCTTCAGAACTTGAGGTTGAAGGAAAGCGTTTTGCGGGACTGGATGCGTTGCAAGATGCGATGCGAAAAGTTGAGAGTGCATTGGCAAAGAAGGTCTAACGATCGAAGGTTGGGCCGCATAGGCTGATAAGATGTTCGTCAGCCTATGAAAACGATTGTCCTAGCAATCCTTTGTGTAATGCTGATTGCGCCGCTGGCGCAGAAGAGCCTGGCCCAAAAACGGGCAATAAAACAACAATCCACCGAGCAGTGGAGACCCTACGTCTACCCGGACGATGGATTTGCCATTACCCTGCCTTCCCCTGCTACGCCCCATAACGATGGTGGCGACCGCCATATTCACCTTTACACCGTCCGCCTGCAAGACGGGACTATCTTCAACCTGCGCGCGGTCCATAAACTTATGGACTGCGAAACCACTCTGGCCGACTTATGGGACAAAGCCGACGCCAACAAAAATCCCAAGGAGCCGGTAATTCGGGGAACACTCAAACAGGTGGAGCTTTCCGGCTTGCGTGGCCTGGAGTATGAAACCGGTTCATCCGATCAGCGCAGCCTGCACCGCTTCCAGTGCGGCGACAAAATTTTCTACATCATCAGCGCTGGATACAAGGGAAAGCGCCCCGCAGACGTCAACCGCATCATTAATTCGTTTCAGGTAGTGAATCCGGCGCACCAGTAGGCAGATGTCAGTTCGGGGAGCAATCAGCGGCAGGCGTGCTGCTCTCGCCACTCGTCAACCCGACGTTGCGCTTCCTGCAGGTCTTTTTCGCTGACATGCCGGTGAAAAGAGACGACGTTGGGATGAAATTCGCGTTTAAAGTCCGGCCCACCAGTATCCTCCGCAAGAATGAACCACATGATGGCCGCAATCTTGTCCTTCTGGACGCCGCGGCCCTCTTCGTACATCTCTCCCAGATGATGGCGTGCGCGGGCGTATCCCTGCTCGGCGGCTGCTTTCACCAATTGCACCGCTTCACCCATGTCTTTATGCACTCCAACTCCATATTCATAATGTATGCCAAGGTTGAACTGGCCATGGCCATTTCCATGGTCGGCGGCCCTGCGGTACCAGTTGATCGCTTCGCCTCTATTTCTGTGTACGCCATCGCCTTCGATATAGTCGTCGCCCAGTGTAATCTCTGCTTCAGGATCCTTTTCCGCGGACTTACGCAGCCAGGAAATCATTTGGGCGTGGTCGCGAGGCAATCCCAGCCCTCCACGTTTGTACACGTCGGCAAGAGCATACTGGGCTTCAGCAATCCCCTGATCGGCCAATGACTGTACCAGCCGCAAACCCTCTTTTTTATTTTCTTCCAGACTCTTGTCCGGCAGGGCTTTTCCGGAGTCATAAAGCACCAGCAGGCCGGAAAGGTCGCGATAAGCGCCGTTCTCAACCGCCTTGCGATACCAAACCGCAGCTTCCGCGAAGTCAGCTTTTACTCCTAAACCCTCCGCGTACATGATTGCCACGTTGTTCTGGGCTGCTGCATCGCCGCGATCCGCAGCTTTGCGATACCATTTGAAACCTTCTGCCTGATCATGGCCTTCCCTGAGATCAAAGTAGGTGCCAATCTGGTTTTCTGCAATTGAACTTCCCTGATCGGCGGCCTTGCGGTACCAGGCTAATTCAAGAGGCGGATCAGGTTTTACCACACCGCATCCCAATTGATAGAGCATGCCCAGCATCAGTTGCGACCGGAGATCGCCCGCCTCAGCCCTTTGTTGCAGGACAGGAACTTCTTCCGGCTTTGTGTGGCCCGCTTCATGACGAAGTTCGTCATAGTCCTTCTGCACAATTGGCCGCGCCGATTGAGCCGACGCCCCAGTTTGTGCGAGCAGCGGACCGGCATTCAGGAAGAAAAGAGAGCACGCTGCAAGCTTGAGCGTGAGAAGTGGTAATTTTGTCCTCATTAGGGTTGCAAATCTAACCTACGGCGCGAGGTTGTTCAAGCGGCAAAGTACGGCATGGCGACTGCCGCTGAATGCAAAAAGATGGATTCTAAATGCAAAAAGATGGATTCTAAAGGATGGCGGTTTCATGCAGCAGCTCGCCGCGCGCAAAGCGCTCAAAGGCTAAAGCGGCAACATTATCTACAACATCGGTTTTTCGGTGCAAGATTAGGTCAGAGAGAATCTTGCCTGTAGCCGGTGAGTGCATCACGCCGTGTCCGCTAAAGCCATTGGCCAGAAGGAAACCGGGCACTTCGGCAACGGGGCCGAGAATGCAGTGGTGGTCGGGCGTCATCTCATAGAGTCCGGCCCATGCACGCTTGGGATTGACGGGAAGGTTCTCAAAGGCTGGCACGCGGTCGGCGGCATGCATCAGAATTTTCTCGATGAATGCTGGCTCAAGATCTGTTTTGTAGCCCGGCGTTTCTTCAGGATCGTTCCACGCCAGCAAGAATCCTCGGCCTTCAGGACGGAAATGAAAGCCGGTGCTCATGTCTATGACCATAGGCGAGGAGTGAGGGAAGTCGGAAAAAGGCTCGGAAGGCACCAGCATGCGGCGAAGCGGCTCAACTGGAAGATCGATGCCAACAAAGTTTGCAATCTGTGCTGCCCACGCGCCGGCGGCGTTTACGACTGTGCGGGTTGAAACCGGCCCCCGCGAGGTCTCAACCCGGAACACGCCGTGCTGATCTCTGGCGATGGCCGTGACTTCAGTTTTCTTCCACAGGGTGGCGCCGTGCTCTATGGCGGAAGCCATAAAGCCGTTCATTACGCTATAAGGATCGACAAAGCCGTCAGTCGAGCAGAAGCTGCCGCCAAGAACGTCATCCGAGCGGAGCTGCGGCAGCATGGCGCGAATCTCATCAGCAGAGAGCAGGCGCGCGGTGGTTAGGCCAAGCTTCTTCTGGCGCGCAAAGTTATCACGCAGGTAAGCGAGGTGCGAATCCTTGGTTGCGAGAAAAAGATAGCCCTGGGGACGATAATCGGCGGGATGACCAATGACCTCTTCAAACTTCGCATAGAAGGGAATTGAGTACAGCGACATCTGTATGTTCACGGGCGTGGAGAACTGCGCACGAACGCCGCCCATACTCTTGCCGGTGGAACCTTTTCCCTGCGAGCTTTCCCGCTCGATCACCAACACATTTTTGCAGCCTTGGTGCGTGAGATGCCATGCGATGCTGGAACCAACGATGCCGCCGCCAATGATGACTACGTCTGCTGTCTGCATGCTACTTACGCTTGAGAGCCTCCCATTGCTGAAGGAGAGCGTGCGCCTGACCGAGCGTTTTCTCAGCAGCCTGTGTTGCCTGGGTTGTGGGCGCGACATCGGCACTGTCGATGGTGACAATGAGTTGCGCCAAGTTCCCGATTACCTGAGCGAAAGCAGGTTGCTGAGTCCCGCCCTCGGGTTCAGCTTCGCCCCGTCGGCGGCGCGCGCCGGCAAGTTTCTTTTCCTCATCGGCGCTGATCTTGCCGGCCTGCGCTGCCGCATGGATATCGTCAACCGCCTGGTTCGCCTGCCGCACCGCTTGCACGAGTTTCAACTCAAGCGAAAATTGTTTTTCCAAATCCTGCGGCGTGGTCTTGACGCGAGGATCCATGGTGAGTTTGAAAGGCTGCGTGTAGGTTTTGCCATCGACCGTTAACCGAACCTGATATGAGCCTGGGAGCGCCTGCGGCCCTGAAGGCTCACGCGGAACGTCGCGGCCTGCCACGGTAAACATGCTGTATC
>JBAVLE010000366.1:0-5197 GCA_049688735.1 Candidatus Angelobacter sp.
GACCAAGATAGAGGCTGAACGGGTTGAAAAGAATTCCGCGCGAGAACTGTTTGATTATGTCCTCTCTGAAGGCAAGAAGGAATATAGCGTCCAGCGCTACAAAGGGTTAGGCGAAATGAGTTCTGAACAACTCTGGCAGACCACCATGGATCCGGAGCGCCGGACGTTGCTTGCCGTGCGCGCTGAAGATATTGAAGCCTGCGAAGTGATCTTTACCACGCTGATGGGTGAAGACGTTGAATCACGCCGGAAGTTCATTGAAGAGAACGCGCTGGATGTGAAGAACCTGGATATTTAGTTCTCCGTAAAATTTATTGCTAACTCGAATCGCGCATACTTGGTCGATGCGCGATTTTATTTTTTGGCTGCTTCCGCCGAGCCTGCCTTTGCAAGGTTGGTCACGAGAACTTCTTCCGCAGCTTTTTGAGTCGCGGAATCATTTGCCAGCTTCGCGGCATCGCGCAAATCAGAGAGCGTTTCGGTTTTTCCGGGAGTTCGCGTAAGTTGATCGCGAAGTATTTGAATAGCTTCAGAGGGCCGATTCAGCTTCATGAGCAATTCGGCAACAAGCTCCGCGCTCGGTTTTGGAACCGCCGGCGGGCCAAACTCAAACGGAATGGCGCCCTCTTTCTTGGCCGCTTCCTGCAGGATCTCAAGTGCCTGGGCTTTCTCACCACGGCCCAACAGCAGCATCGCCTTGACCTGCTGCTCTTCAACAGCAGCGTAGGATTCTGCGGCCTTGTTCGGGTGAGTCTCTGCGGCCAGCGCTGCAACCAGCGCTGTATGCGCGCTTGTCAGTGCGTCAAAGTCTTTCTGTGCTTCGGCCAAGTCACCGCGTTGCGCAGCCGCCATTGCATGCGAATACCAATATGTAACAAGTGCATGGGGAAACTGAGCGGGCGGTGCAGGCTGACTTAACAGAGGGTCAGTCCATTGCTGCGTCTCAACCAGATAGTGAGCGAGCATCTGCTGGGCGTACCCATACGAAGTTTTATCGAGCGGGAGCGTAGAAGTCTTCTGCATGCATGATGCAATGACTTCATGCGCCCGTTGGAACTCGCCAACCTGCAAGTAGCCATAGCTCAACCACGAATTTCCGTGATTGCAGCTGGCGGCAAAATCGGCGCCGGACTTACTTTGGCGAGTTGAAGCTGCCAGAGCTTCAAGATTGGCCTGGATGACATCACGCCACATGCCCATGGCAATGAAAATATGAGACGTCATATGCAGTGCGTGTCCGGAATCAGGCGCAATCTTGCCATAGAGCCGCGCTGCGCGCATACCCAGCGGCGCATGAACGGGATCATCGTAACTGTGGATTAAATAATGCACCACTCCGGGGTGTTGCTGGTTGGCAGGAAAGTAATCCTCCAGAATCGCAGCGGCACGCATGTACGTGGCAGGATCGCGTGTGAGCTGCTTCCCGAGCAATGAGAGCGCATACAGCGCGGCAGCATCCACATCCTGAGGGTAGTGTTCATGTAGCAGTCCCAGCGCATCAGAATAATGCTGGTTGCGCGTGTCGCGATCGCCCTCGCTGAACAGCACTTCAATGCTGTGTAGATATTCCTTTTCCCGCTCCGTACCAGCCTTGCCGGCGCGCTGGTCCGCTGTTGGCGCAAGCTTTTGCAGCACGGCGCGTGCTCCTGCCAAATCTTCATAGTTCCAGAGCGGATGCACGTGCGTCAGGGCCTCACCCCAATAAGCCATGGCGAAATTCGGGTCTAATGCTTCGGCCTGGCGGAAAAGGTGTTCAGCCTGTTCGTATTGAAAGTTGTGCAGTTGCGCCAGACCAACCTGAAAACTCTCCTGAGCTTTAGCTGCTCCGGAGTTTGCAAAATTGACCTTCCCTGTCCTGCTCTGGGCCGCTGCACCCATTCCGCAAGCTGCGATCAGCGCCGCTAAAATAATCCACTGCTTCATGCTCACTCCATAAATGTCAAACGTGCAGCTTATCATCGTTTTGATGGCAAAACGCCGGTGCTACCTGGTGCTTCGTCAATAATTCCGCCCCTCGGTAATCACCAGCGCAGGTGCACGCCGCTTGCGATAGAGCCAGAGAAAAAGAACCGTCATCAGTACCCAAAGGACGAGCGTAACGACGCTGCCTTCCGGTCCTACAGTGCCGCCGGTGAGCCAGTCAGGCCCTTGCGTCAGGTGCGGATTCAAAAGGTGCCCGGGTGACTGAAATCCGCTGTCACTCACGCCGAAGAAGAACGATTCTCCCCAGTCCCATCCGGCATGAGCGCCGACGGCCAACCACAAATTGCCGGTACGCCAAAGCGTCGCTGCCGCGAAGAGGGCAAAGATGCCCGCAGCGATGATTCCAACCCGTGTCTCGCCACCATTGCCCATGTGAACCCGAGCAAACAAGATGGCTTGAATGATTGCTGCCGGCCAAAATCCGATTCCATCCGCCAAGGTGTAAAGGAAATAGCCACGGAACGAGAACTCTTCAAAAAATCCCACCAGCAAAAAGAACAAAAACCACAGCGCACCCCAGCCGAGTATCTGGGCATTTAGAGGGCTGAAGTTGCCGAAATAAAAAGCGTGAAGTCCTCGCAGAATACACAACAGAAAAGCGAGTGGCAGAAAACCCCAGAAGAAATATCCTCGAATGAAATTTGAGATAATTGACTTTTGCAAAGGCAAGCCGTAAACGCCTACTTTGCGGTGTTCAATTTTGCTCATGACCCAGGCCAGCGACAAAAGCACCAGAAACAAAACCAGTTCGCCGATTGCCTGGAAGATCGTCCGCGCGAAATCTGACTGGTGTGCGCTTGGCGCATGCCCCGAGCTAAGACGCTTAGCAACCACTCCCGCCCCTAGAACAAGGACAAAAATCATCCCGCAATAGATCAGCAGCCGCCACCCGGCACGCAAGCCGCGATCGTTGTAGAAGATGAATGAGAGCTTGCTTGATGCGGCGCTAGATGAAATTTCCGGTTCCATATTTTCAATCCTGAATGAATTTTGGTGCACGGATTTCGGACCGCCGGCAAGAACAGCAAGACTGTATCAGAATTGCCTTGTTTATGCGGAGAACGGCTGCTAAGCGTGAGCTTTCGCCGCGTGTGCGTGATACAACTGTGAATTCATGTTTCAGGTACTCAGAGAATTCAGGGTTGGCAAGCCCCAGGTATTTGCCGGGCTCATGCTGCTGGCATTTTTCGTGCAATGCCTTTGGGTAGCCAGCACACGCAAGCTTTCTGACCTGGAATATCGCTATATTGCCGCCGGGCTTAAAGCGAAAAGTGAAAAGGCTGTAAACCCTTCCCCACTTACCAGCCTGGTGGCCGCTTTTCCCGTACGAATCACTTCCCTCGCGCGCAAGATCGCCACGCCGGAATTAAGCGCGGCCCTTGCCGTTCCGCGGCCGTGGTTCCTGCGTCTGCCATTCGTTATTTTTGGTGTATGGCTGGGGGCAGCGCTGTGGTGGGTGGCACGTCGCTTGTTTGACGATGATGGCGGCTATGTTGCACTGGCGCTGTACTGCACTTCGCCGGCAATGATCACCATTAGCAGCAATATTGGCCCGGAAATTCTTCTGGCCTGGAGCAGCCTGGGACTGATCTACACCGCCATTGGGGTGGCACATACACTTTACGCCCCGCGCAAGAAATGGGTGCCGCGTATCGCGATTCTGGGGCTTTCCATTGGTTTTGCGCTGGCTACACTTTGGTGGTCGTTTATGCTGGTCCTGCTGGCTTTTGCTTACATGCTATATCTGTCCCCAGGATGCAGGCGCAGAGCGTTTACGGTTTTGACCAGCGCATCCGTGGTCGGGTGCATCGTTTGGGCGGTGATTTTTTGGCTCACCGGCAGTTTTGGCTTGGGATTCAAGCAGCTGCTGGAGCAAAAGCCAACACTGGAAGTTTTGGGCAATCTGGCATTCGCTTTGTCTGGCCGCACAGACGGTTATGTGCTGGTTTTTCTTTTCATTGCAGCGCTCACGGCCTATGGAAGCTGGCCCAGAGCGCGCTATTTTGGCAATACGGCTCCTCTGATTACGGCATTAGCAGCGGTGTTTCTGTTCAGCCTGGTTCCCTCAATCCGCATCTGGGACGCAACTTTAGGGCTAAGTTTTGTATTCATATTTGTTGGGGGCTTGGCGGCTGACTTTCTGGAAACTCGATATCGGCGGCCTATAGCCCTGATTTTAGCTGCATGCTTTCTGCTTCGCGCCGTTCTAACCTTGATGGTCCTCAGGAACTGGGTACAAAACTTAATGTAACCCCATTGCCTTAGGGTTTATCATGTTAATAGGCAGTCGATGGCCAGTTTCAAAGCAGGTGCCTTTATGTTGCGATCAGTTTTGGTTGTCCCATTTTTGGCTCTCGTTCTGCAAGTATCGCAAGCCCAGACTTTCAGTCGTGGAGCGCCGGCCTCTGTGGTGTCTCCAACCGCAGACGGCCGCCAGCATGGAGCCCCGGCCAGCGTGCTTTCACCTACACCTCTGCCTTTCGGTGTGCATCCTCAACGGTCAGTGCGTATCCACGGCCCGCTTCACCGCTTTGGAAACCCACGGTCGCACCGGCAAGTGTTTTTACCGATACCAGTTTTCTATCCGTACTACGCAGACGAAAGCTATCCTTCGGCTGCCGACCCATATGTTCCTGACAGCAGTTCCGCTGATCCAGCGCCGGCCCAACAGGCCTCCGCTGAGCGAAGCGACGATGAATTGCGTGCAGCCTACCTGCAAGGCGCTCGCGATGCGATGAGTCACCAGAGTGACAGCCGTTATGGTGAACACTACACGGATTCACGTGAACGTCACCGTGAACAGCCGCAAGAGGAAAGAAAGTCTGATAAGGAATCCCAGCCAGGTGATGAGAACGAATCTCAAGCATCTGCGCCAGTAGAAGACAAGAGCCCTGCAACAGTTTTCATCTTCAAAGATGGTCATCAGCTCGAGACAAAGAACTACGCCATCATGAACGGAACGCTGTTTGATTTCTCCAGCAAAACACTCAAGAAAATTCAAATGGATGAGATTGATTCTGCGGCTACGCTGAAGGCGAATGACGATCGCGGCGTGGTAATGAAGCTGAGCAACTAAATCCCACATCGCTCCCATTAGCATTATTGGCAGTATTTGGGGCCCAATCCTACATGGAGATTCAGTGATGCTGAAGCGATCATTCGCAATCCTGCTACTGATGCTAGTTGTAATTTGCTGTGCGGCGCAGACAAATCC
>JBAVLE010000367.1:0-10273 GCA_049688735.1 Candidatus Angelobacter sp.
CCCCGAAGCATGTTCAATGGGAACCAGCGAGGCATTAGAAATCCCTTAACTAGCTGGACAAATGTAACGCCATTATTCGCTGTACCTGCGGTCCCTAAGGATTCGCATCAGACCACATGAGGAAAGCCCATATTCCTGCTTCTACTCTGGATCAGTGCAGTATCTACTCCGTCCCAATGCCTTAGCCCCCATGATGGCTTTACACAGTCCTTTGCGTGATATGCTCGAAGTGCCACTCGTCTGCAAACGCTCAGTTTAGAGCAGGAGTAAACGAGAAGAATGTATTCCCCGTCTACCACTCGCCTGCGCGTTATTTCGTGGGTCCTTACGTTTCTGCTGCCCGTAGCAGCCTGGAGCGCCGCCCACTATAGCCTTCCCTTCTTCCATCCGGGAGTAGGTGTATTTTTCATTGCCGCGGCATGTATTTCCGCGGTCATTGGTGGCCTGCCCGCCGCGATAGCAGGTGCGCTGCTGAACACCGCCGCCCTCGTCGGATTCTCTTCTCTTTACGAGCCTGGAATTTCCACAACCAGCAATGAGCTCTGGGCAGCTCTGCTGATCGCCGTTACATTGGTCGTGGGGCTCGCGCGGCAAAAATGGTCCACGGCTGAAATGATTGCCGGCAGACTCAGCACTGATCTTGCCCGGCTGCGCGATGAGTTGGAATCGCAACGCAGTGACCTCAAGCGGTTTCATGATCTCAGCGTGCGGCTCTCCAGTAATCTGGAATTGCAGCGCCTCTTGAATGACGTTCTAACTTCCATCGCCGCTCTGCAAAAAACCGATCTCGGCATGCTGCTCCTTTTGCCTGAGCGCTCCAGCAAAACGCTTCAGGTGGCCACCTTCGCCGGATTCACCGCAGAGCAGATCAAGTCTTTTGGTGATTTACCGGCATCGTTCTTCTCTCCTGATCGCCGCGTGTTGATTGAAGATATTGATAAGGCCGGAACATATTTCCCCTTTGTCGATGCCGCCGCACAAGTCGGCTTCCGCTCGGTTTTCAGCACGCCGATTGTTAACACTCGTGGCGATGCTCTTGGCGTGGTGGTAACGTTCTTCCGCAAGCCACATTCCCCCAGTGATCGACAATCACGGCTAGTGGAGCTTTATGCCCGTCAAGCTGCCAACGCCTTGGATAACGCGCGCTTATATCATGAGTCATTACAGACTCTTGCCGCTGAACAACAACGCACCGCGGTGCTGCGCGCACTGGCGGAAGCTTCCGTTCAGATCAACTCGGTTTTCGCGCTCGACTCTTTGCTCCAGGTCATTACCGACCAGGCGCGCAACATCATTGGCGCGCGGCAAGCTTTAACTACTCTGCTTCCGCGAGGCGAATGGAACCGCAGCATTACCTGCGTCTCCGTGGCGGAAGGTCAGGCCGCTCTTGAGTTCGCAAAAGAAAGCTCTGAGATGTTCATGCTGGCCTGCAATCTCAATAAGCCTGTTCGGCTGAACGCCGGAGCGCGGGCCAACACATGGGGGCCGGTACGCCGCGCTACTGACGCCACTCGGTACGGATGGCTGGCCGCTCCGCTGCTCACCCGCGATGGCCGCAATCTTGGATTGATACAGCTTTCGCAAAAATCAAGCGGCGAGTTTTCTCCCGACGATGAAGCTATCCTCGTCCAGCTCACGCACATGGCCTCCGTGGCCATTGATAATGTGCGGCTCTACCGTGAAGCGCAGGAGCAGATTGCCGAAACCAAGCGCGCACAGGAGATGCTGGAGCGCGGCAAAGAAAGCATGCAACTGGCGCAGCAGTATGTCGGCATTGGAATCTGGGAGTGGGACCTGCAAACCGGCGAGCTGGCATGGTCGGATGAAATCCGGCGGCTGCATGGAATCGAAGTAGAAAAATTTGACGGCCGCTATGAAAGCTGGATGGAAAGCATTGTCCCGGAAGACCGGCAGCAGGTGCATCAATCGATCGCCAACGCGCTGGCCAGCAACAGCGAGTATGAAGTCCAATATCGCGTCTATATGGCCGATAAAACTCTGCACTGGTTGGAAGCTCGCGGGCGCATCATCGTCATAGCTGACCTGCCCGTGCGCATGCTGGGCGTGGCCATGGACGTCACGTCACGCAAGGCAGCGGAGCAGACGCTGCGGCAGTCGGAAAAAATTGCCGCCACAGGACGCCTTGCTGCCAGCATCGCGCATGAAATCAACAATCCGCTCGCTTCTGTCATGAATGCGCTGTACATTCTGCGCACCAATTCCAAAGTTCCTGAGTCCGCTCTGGTTTACGTAAAGACCGCTGAGGAAGAACTGGCCCGCGTGGTGCACATCACCAAGCAGACACTTGGCTTCTACCGCGAAATATCTTCCCCAGTCATGAGTTCTGTGCCGCAGCTTTTTGAGGAAGTGCTGGCCGCTTACGATGCTCGCATCGAACAGGGGCAAATCGCCGTGCATAGGGATTTCGATGAAGTCGGTCCTCTGGCGGCGTTCCCCAGTGAGTTGCGGCAAGTGTTTTCCAACCTGATATTGAATGCCATTGAAGCTATTTCAGGGCCGGGAAATATCTATATTCGTGTGCGCTACGGGCATGACGGCCAGGAGCGCGAAGGCATACGGGTCGTCGTAGCGGACGATGGTTGCGGCATATCGGCAGAAAACATGCCGCAGATCTTTGAGCCGTTCTTTACTACCAAAGACTCCAAAGGCACCGGCTTGGGCTTGTGGGTGAGCCAGGGCATTGTGCAGAAGCACCAGGGCAGCCTGCGCGTCCGCAGCCGTACCGATGAAGCAAGACACGGCACCTGCTGCAGCGTCTTTTTGCCTTTTGCTACCCACGACGTTCCGGAGGAAGATGTGCCTACAACATCCGGCGATCAAGCCGCGCCGGACGTGATGACCAAGTCCGCTAGCTCCGGCGATGATCGCTCAGCAGCCTAAGCGGTTTTCCTGCCTTGCAACGCGCGGAACTCGATGACCTTTCCACGTTCTGACGGTAATAGTGAGCTTGCCGGACGCAGTGGAAAGCTTGCCGGAATATAAAACTCAATTAGCTTGCCCATAACCACCTCTTACAATGGGCATGTTGTCAGGCAATCCGCTGCAGGCTACTTAAAACGAAATTAAAAATTCTAAGGTGCTAAAAACATAGGATCGCCGGTTGTCTTAAGCAAATGCAAATTCTTTCATTCATATCTTAAAGCAATCATAGGATCGACTTCAGTGGCCCTTCTGGCCGGAATGTAGCAGGCCAGCAGCGCAACCAGCGTCAGCAGTCCGGCAACCATGAGGAAGGTGGCAGGATCGGTAGTGCTCACCCCAAACAGAACTTTCGCAAGAATTCTTTTCACGGTAAAGGCCAGTGCCAAGCCTGTGGTCAGGCCTGCAGCAAGACCGATTCCTGTGAGGCACAGCCCTCTGACAATCACCATTTTGAGAACAGTGCTGCGTGAAGCTCCAAGCGCCATGCGTATGCCAAATTCGCTGGTGCGCTGCGCCACCGTGTAGGACATCACTCCGTAAATTCCCACGGCCGCCAGCAGCATGGCAAGCGCTCCAAACATGGCTAGCAGAATTGCTTCCAGTCTGGGCTGCGCTAAAGATTGCGACATCACTTCATCCATCAACGCAATGTTTGACATAGGCAGGCTGCTGTCAAATTGCGCGAGTTCGCTGCGAATAGAATTCACCAGCGCCATAGGATCGCCTTCAGTATGGACTGTAATGAATGGACTGGAACTGTAGTCATTCTGCAATACTGACGCATACACCAGCGGCTGGGGAGCCTGGTCAAGAGAACCATAATGCGCGTCGGCTACCACTCCCACTACAGAAAAGGTAGGAACATGGAAGCCCGCTGGAATTTCATCGGGCGGAATCAGGCTTTCAGGCGGAGTCAGCAGGACCGTCTTGCCAATCGGATCTCCATTTGGCCAAAAATGCCGCGCCAGCGTTTCATTCACCACCACGGAGAGCGCCCTGTTTGCTTGATCATGCTCGTTCAGCAGTCGTCCTTTTAACAGTCTTATGCCCATCGCCTCAAAATAATGGCCCGTAATGGCGCGATATTGCGCGGTGGCAACTTTATCCATACTGGTGGGAACGGGGCGGTCAAGTGGAACAAAAAACTTAAGCCAGTTCTCTCCGGCAAGCGGCAGGCTTGAGACGGCCCCTGCCGCTTTCACGCCGGGAAGCTGCTCGATCCTTGGCAATAATTCCTGAAAAAATGCGGCCACTTTAGGCGGCGCGCCAAACTGCGTAGGATCAGGTTGAGCGGGTCCATATGAATCGGGCAGATTTACCATGAAAGAGAGAACATGGCGGGAATCAAAGCCCCGGTCCACGCGCATAAGATGGCCAAAACTCTTGAGCGCGAGCCCGCAAGCAATCAGCAGCAAGAATGCCAGCGCGACTTCCGCCACCACCAGGGCTGAGCGCATACCGTTTCGTCCAGTTCCGTCAGACGTGCGCCCGCCTTCTTTCAGGGTCTCATTCAAACGCCGCGTTCGCGAACTTTGAAACGCCGGCAGCAAGCCAAAGAGCACTCCCGTCAGGACCGAAACTATCAGAGTGAATAACATGGCCCAGCTATCCAGTTTTACTTGTTGTACACGCGGTAACAGGTCATGGGCCAGCGGAAGCAGGCGCAGGCAAAAATATGCCAGACCCAATCCCAGCGCGCCACCCAGCAGAGACAACAAAATACTTTCCGTAATAAATTGGCGGATGAGGCGTCTGCGCCCCGCCCCTAGTGCGCTGCGAATAGCAATTTCTTTTTGTCGTACCGCGGAGCGCGCCAGCATCAGGTTTGCCAGATTCACGCAGGCAATCAGAAGAACAAAACTCACCGCACAAAGGAGTATGACCAGGGGAAGCCGCACATCGCCTACCCACTGGTCGCGCAGCGGTTGCACTCCCACGCCAATACCTTTATTTTCCGGGAACTGCTGCGCGATTGACGCCATGATGCCGTTTAAATCGAGCCGCGCCTGCTCGCGCGTTGCCCCCGGCTTCAGCCTGGCCACCAACTGGAGGTAATAATTGTTGTGTGAGTCATAAGGATCTTTGGGCTTGAATGCCATAGGCGTCCAGACGGCGGGAGCTTCTGCGGTGTAAAAACTTGAGGGCATTACGCCCACCACGTCATAGCGTTCGCCATTTAGCGTAAGGGTCTTGCCCTGTATGTTGGAATCGGCACTCAGATGTGTGCGCCAGAAGCCATCGCTCAAGATCACCACATGGTGTGAGCCCCACTGCTCTTCATTCGGCAGAAAAGCCCTTCCCAACGCGGGTTTCACGCCCAGAGTTGTAAAGTATTCTGCGGAAACCACCGCCGCCCCCAGCCGTTCCGGCTGTGCTGACCCGGTAAGATTGAAGAAGCTATTGGAAAGTGCTGACAGGCTGGTCAGTGATTGATTGCGCTCACGTAGCGCGCGGAAGTCTGGTGGCGAGGCGCCAAAAATATCCAGATCGCGTGAAGGAGCTGTATTGAAGACGTTCATCAGCCGTCCGGGATCAGCATAAGGGAGCGGCTGCAGCAGGACTCCATTTACCACGCTGAAGATCGCGCTGTTTGCCCCGATTCCCAGCGCCAGCGTAATGATGGCGATAGCAGTAAATGCCGGAGACTTGCGCAGCATCCGAACGCCATAACGCAGGTCCTGCCGCAGAACTTCTATAAATGGCAGACCGGTCTGCCGCCTGTAATCTTCGTTAATCTGCAAATGATTGCCGAGTTTCAGCCTTGCCTGCCGCCCAGCTTCATTGGCGTCCATGCCACGGCGGATGTTTTCTTCCGTCAGCATCTCAAGGTGGGCCTGCAGTTCATCGCTGAGCTCGATTTCGGCGCTTGCGGGATGAAACGATCCCTTGAGCCGTAAACCTAATTCTCGAAGCCATGCGGGCATGGAATCCTCCTTTCCAGTTCTTTCATAAGGCGACCTGCAACACCTCAGCCTTCCTGTCCGCTGAGCAGGCGCGCCATGACGCCTGAAATCCGTTCCCAGTTTTGCGCTTCCACGGCCAACTGGCGTCGTCCCGCTGGGCTGAGCTGATAAAACCTGGCTCTGCGATTGTTCTCTGACGTGCCCCACTCGCTCTTGATCCAGCCCCGTTGCTGCAAACGCAGGAGCGCGGGATACAAAGTGCCCTGGTTCAGTTGCAGCAGGTTCTCTGAGACCTGCTCAATGCGCCGAGCGATGCCGTAACCATGGAGAGGCCCGAGCGCTTCCAGTGTTTTCAGCACCATCAGGTCTAGCGTGCCTTGCAGCACATCTGTCTTTGCTTCACTCAATTGATAAGGGCCCTCCTGTTGGCTATCAACACAAAGCTACAAGCTGCTCATGTGGATTGTCAACAGGAATAATTCCATGTGATCGAGACAGGCGAAGGCGTTCCTCAATAGCGTTCCCATGCAGAAAGGAGACCATCTGCAAAACTTCAGTAACTTCCCCCCATATTGAATCAAAAGAACTTAAGGCTTATCGCCTAGATACTCATTCATTAGAAAATTTAATAATCGAGAGTTTCTGGAACTTTTGCGGTATTCTAATGCTCGATTGAGCGGTTACTTTTGTGCTATGCCCAGAGTAAGAACACAAAGCGCTATCAGAAATGCGGCCCCGGGACTCGCCGGCTTCTCGCTGGTTGAGATCCTGGTGGTTGTGATGGTTATCATGATCATTGCGGCAATCGCAATTCCGAACCTGGTGCATGGCAAAATGCGCGCCAATGAAGCTGCCGCTGTGGCTTCAGTTAAAACCATCAACACCGCTCAATACATGTACAACATTGCTTATCCTGAAGTGGGTTATTCCAGCAGTCTGGCAAAACTTGGCGGCAACGGCAGCTCCTGTGAGGAGCCCACCAGCAGCAATGCGTGCCTGATCATGGATGAAGCGCTTACCAGCGGAATCAAGAGCGGCTATCTATTTGAGGTGCTTGGGGACGGTAACAAACCCACTTTGGGCTACACCGTGAGCGCCTCGCCGGAATCGGGAGTATCAGGCCGCTGCAGTATCTCCTCCAACCAGGGTGGGGATGTCAAGTTGTCCGCTCCTGGTGGTTCCAGAAGCAACCCTGGTAGCTTCTCTGAAGGTGGCAGCAGCAGCGGGTGCGAGTAAAGTCGTCCCGCAACCTTCAGCTACCTTTCTCCTGCTCCAGCTTTATTATTGAGCTTTTACCTCCACGCTAACGCGCGTTTTCTCCCAATCCAGGTTAAGCTCAGCCGTACTCTCGTTTTTCTTGTCGAACGAGATGGTGAACTGCTCCACCGATTGCGGCAGAGGGGTTTTCTTCATGTCCACGCGGACCAGGTCCTGGCTTTCGTCATACTTGGTGCCCCACTGGCCGGTCTGTTTATTGATAATGAGCTTCCACGTCCCTTCAGAAGGCAGCGTGTAGAGCGTGTATTTTCCCGCAGGCACCTTCGCGCCGCCAATGTTGAGATCAATTTCAGTATTCAGCGCCGTGGCCTCATCAGCGCCTGTACGCCATACTTTTCCATACGGCGCAAGTTCCTGCCCAACTTTCCTGCCTTTGAGATAAGGACGGCCATACTCAATGGTGATCTTTTTGCCTTTGAGCGTTACCTCTGTCTTGTCATGAGGGCTGGGACGCTTGCTCTTGTCTTCTGGGGCCTGCTGCGCCATCGCCATCATGGCGACCAACAAGACCAGTAAGACTCCAACTACTAACTGTTTGCGCTGCATCTTTTGTTTCCTTTCTTTTTAAAGCAAGTTATGATCGCCCCGGCAATAAAGCTTAAGAAAACGCATGCAGGGCTTTCGAATTGCGGTAAAGACGAGGTCACCAAAGTGCTATCGCCGCGTTGACCACGTGCGTCCTTTTCATAATACCCAGTGTCACATAAAGTTATACCGAACTAATCGTTATACCGAACTGGCGTTTATCGCACAACTGAGGCAAAGAAATTGAAGTGAGGGCATGCCATGAAACAACGTTTGGCGTTTTTCCTGTTCCTTTGTTTGGCCGAATTCAGCATTGCTGGCGTGGCCCAGTCCGCTGCGCCTGCGACGACGCCGGTCCATCGCACCACCAAGGCTGTGAATTACCGGCTGCGCAATGATGCCGTTAAGGTCGATTTTCACGGCACTGAACTCATGCAGAATGCCTCCGGTGAAGCCAAAGTCACAGGCAAGAAAAGCAACGTGGAAATCGACGCCAAATTTGAGGGCCTTGAAGATCCCACCAAATTCGGTCTGGAATACCTCTCGCTGGTGCTGTGGGCCATCTCGCCTGAAGGGCGCGCCGTTAATCTTGGCGAGCTTGTGATTGACCACAACAGCAGCAAGGTAAAAGCAATTACCGATATGCAGACCTTTGGCATGATCGTGACCGCCGAGCCTTATTTTGCCGTGAACCAGCCCGGCAACATGGTGGTGATGGAAAACATGATCAGCGCCACCACGGTTGGCCGGCAGGAGAACATTGACGCGAAGTATGAGCTGCTTGGTCGCGGCACTTACTCAGCCACCAATACCAAAATTCAAGATGCTATTTTTGGCATCGACCGCAAGACGCCGCGAGTGCTTTTTGAAGCGCGCAACGCCGTAAGAATCGCCAACCTTACTGCTGCCGATAAATATGCGCCATCCATTCTGGCCAGCGCCACGCAACAGCTTCGCAAGGCTGAAGAAGCTTACGTGCAGAAGCGAGACAAGAGCACCATTGAAACTCTGGCCCGTGAAACCGTCAGCACCGCTGAGGAAGCTCGCGTGATGGCGGTAAAGCAGCGCGCGGAAGAAGAAGCCCAAGCCAAAGCTGCCGCCGACAAGAAGGCTGCTGAGGACCGCGAAGCCAAAGCCCGCCAGGACGCGATTGACGAAGCGAACCGCCGCAAGGCTGCTGAAGACGCTCGCGTACAGGCGGAGCAGGCCCGCGCGCAGGCCCTGGCTGCCCAGGCAGATGCCGAGCGCATGAAGGCGGAAGCCGAAAAAGCTCGCCAGGAAGCTGAAGCCGCCCGCCAACAGGCTGACGCAGCACGCCAGCAGGCAGATACAGCCCGCGCCGCCGCTGAGCAGCAGAAGCAGGCCCTTGCAGTAGAAGCGGATAAAGCGCGCAAAGCCGCGGAAGAATCCGACCGTCTGCGCCAGCAAGCTGAACAGGAAAAAGCCGACCTTCGCGCACAGCTACTCCAGCAGTTAAATACGATTCTTGCGACCCGCGATACGGCGCGCGGCCTGATCGCTAACATGTCGGACGTCCTTTTCAAGACGGGAAGCTTTGAATTGCTTTCCGGCGCGCGTGAACGGCTGGCCAAGGTCAGCGGTATTGTGATCGCGCATCCCGGCCTGCATCTTGAAGTGGAAGGGCACACGGACGGGGTAGGCAGCGACGATTACAACCAAAAGCTCTCTGAAAATCGCGCGCAGGCAGTGCGCGATTACCTGATTCAGCAAGGTATTCCAGATAATTCCATCGTGTCTCGCGGTCTGGGTAAGACTCAGCCCGTAGCTACCAATGACACAGCGGAAGGACGCCAACAAAACCGCCGCGTTGAACTGGTGCTGTCAGGCGAGGCCATCGGAATGAAGACAGCTTCTGCCACCGCCACCACAACCACGCCGCAATAGCTCCATTGTTTCAAATCATGCAAAAGAGGGACCCGAAGCGGTCCCTCTTTTTATTAATCACGCTTTTCCCCGCAAGACTTCAAGACGCCAGGATTGCTGGCTAATCCAGCTCACGATATACTACCCGCGAAAAACATCGCACAACGATTGTGCTGCTGGAAGGTAGAGTCCGAACTATGAACCGTTTCTTCTTATTGGCAATCTTTTTGTGCTCCACTCTTTTCGCGTTCGCGTCCAAGAACCCTGCCGATTATCCCTTGAAGGTACACATCCTTCAGCAGGGCTGGGCTTCTCACAACAACTACCGCAATGAGTTCAAAGGGACAGGTCGTGGGAACATCTGGGAAGGCGATTTAATTTATGCCTTTGACTATAGCTACGAATGCTCCTTCGGCTTGCGAAGAACGGCGCGCAATCAGCCATATCTGGCCAAGTGGAAGCAGCCGCATCTGCGCCTCGCGCTTCTTGCTTCGCAAATCGGAAAGGAAGGTAAGTACCAGGAATGTACCTTGAAAACCACCGTTCATGATGGTGTCTATATTCTTGGCCAGGGCGGCATCACAGAAATGTCGCAGGGAGATTACAAGGATTGGAAAGCTAAGCGGCAGTCAAATTCTACAGCTCCGGGATCGTCAGCAGCATCCAAGCTCTCTATCGATTCCACACCGGGCAGCGCTGAA
Organism: Candidatus Angelobacter sp.; assembly: GCA_049688735.1. GTDB lineage: Bacteria > Acidobacteriota > Terriglobia > Terriglobales > Acidobacteriaceae > Angelobacter. The sequence continues at coordinate 10,235 of JBAVLE010000367.1, forward strand.
ATAGAAATTGACGGAGACTACATGGGTAATACTCCGTCA
>JBAVLE010000368.1:0-9417 GCA_049688735.1 Candidatus Angelobacter sp.
CTCTCGCCCTCTGGCGCAAACGACCCTCTATACACCCGCCGCGATCCCAGTCCTACAATGGCACAAAACGTCGAATTTGGCGTCCTTGGCAAGAGCTGAGTTGATCACCGGCTTGCATCTCCTCCCGCCTGCTTCACTCCCATCTCAAGCAGCTTCTTTGCCGCGTCCTCATCGAAGCTCTCCACTGAAACCACAACATTCCCAGTCCGCTGGATGTAGATTGGGCCATCTGCGCTCGTATATCTGACCAGCCCGGGAACGGCCGGATCGGTCGGAGCGAGGCGCAAACCGTTGTAGCGTTTCGGCAATGATGCCGCGTATGTCCTGGCGAACTCCTGTGCTGCGGCTTCGGTCGCCCACTTGGAAGCATAGAACAGACCAATGTGCGCGGAAGAGTTGCGGTCCGGCGGTTTTGCTCCTCGGCGGCCCGCGGCGTAATAGGCTCCGCCACGCCACTCCGGGCTCAGGCGCTTATCCAGTGCTTCGTCGGCATAAACGCGCAGCAGGATACTTACGTCCAACTGGCCGACCGCTCCTGCGTCATATGGCTCATAGTCTTTTTTTAGAAAACTCAAGTCGGGCAGCAGCAGCGGCGGCACGCGATGTCCGGCTAGATATTCTTTTGGTTCCATGATTTCACGCGTGGTCTGGGGCATGCGCTCCAGCACGCCAGTATAAGCAAGCTGCTTGCCGCCCGCGACTAAGAGGTCTTTGATGAACTTCATGCCCTGCCGATAGGGAAACGCCAACTCTTCCTGCAGAAGCAATGGCGCACTGTCAAAAACCGGGCTGCCGCGGCTCTTGTCCATGGAATCCTGCATCAGCTCTACCACTTGCGGCATTTTTTCCACGCTCTGGCCTTGCGGCGCCATCACATAATCCAGCAGCACGATCATCGCCTGGCCTTCCAGCACGGCGCTGCGGCAGGTTGAATCCTCGTCAGTGCGGACCAACTCATCCAGATCGTCAAGCCCATGCTTTTCCACCTCTTCATCATGCTTGCTCATTTTTTCCAGATTGAAGCTCTGGTCCTGCAGCGCGTGCGTAAGCTCATGTGCCATCACAGGACGCTGCATTTCCGGCTCATTCCAGTCCAGCAGGTTCATGGTGCGCGTTTTTTCGTCATAGTAGCCGGCCACCTGCTCGGAAAGCAGCTTGATGAGAAAGCTGTGAAGGTCAAATGTGCGCGGCAGCAGACCGAATTTTTTCTCTACCAGTTCAGAGCGCTCAAAGCGGATGCGGTCAGCATCGTCCTTGAACTTATCACCAATATACTTTTCCACCTGCGGACGGCTCACAATAGTCCGCCTGACCTTTTTCTTGATCGGGAAGCCTGTATCTTTGCTGGCGAAGCGCAGAATCTCATCGACTGACCGGAAAAGCTCTTTCGCCTCAGCCGGAGTGATGATGTGATCTTTCTCGACTGGTTCGACTTCAAGACGGTGCGAGGGCGTGGGCGAGACTTGCGGTGTTGGCGAAGAGGTTGCCGGGGGCTGTTGCGGTGACGCGGCGGGTGGAGGCGCAGCAGGTTGCGGCGACGTCTGAGTTTGGGTGGCCCCGGACAGCACGAAGAAAATCAGTATTACAGGCAGTAATGCGGTCGAAAGCTTTCTCATGAGATCGATGAATAGCAACTCCGTGTCAATGGTAACAACAAAACACTCAATTTCGAGATTGCCGTGTTGAAGGCAGCGCCACGCTGTGCTTTCTGCTGAATTCGTCCTACTTCACAGAAAGGAATTCACCGCCAGATGATCCTTAACTATGCCCGCCAATCTGATAACGTTCTTAGTCTTGGGAGGCTCGCAATATGCCCGATGCAAATGTCCTGAGTGGCGCCGCACTGAATTCCGTTTGGAGGATTGCTCGAGGGAAAGTCCAGGCAGTGCAGGAATATGCTTTCCTTTCCTGGAATGCAGTGATGAATCTCTTCCGGCGGCCCTTATATGTCGCCGACATGATCCAGCAGGCTGATCTGGTGGGCGTTGGTTCATACCTATTGTTCTTGCCGCGTGTTTTTTTACTGGTGCAGCTCTCGCTTTAAACAGCGCGACGACTCTCAGCCGGCTCGGAGCTCTTGGCCTCATCGGGCAGTTAGTGTCCATTGGGATTGTGCGAGAGCTGGGGCCCGTGCTAGCCGGGCTGGTAGTTTCCGGTCGTAACGCTGCCGGTATGGCAAGTGAGCTGGGTTCAATGGTTGTGACGGAACAGATTGATGCGATGCGGGCTCTGGGGACAGATCCTTATAAAAAGCTAGTAACCCCCCAGACTGATTGCAACTGTCGTGATGCTATTTTTTCTCACCATTATCGGCGACATGTTTGGGCTAGTGGGAGGAAGCGTTATATCGAACGCCCTGCTTGGCCAGGACTTTCATCAATACTGGACAAATGTAAAACAAGCATTGACGTTTAATGACGTTTTTATTGGCTTGGTTAAGCCGGTGGTGTTCGGATTTATCGTCGCCACGGTTGGCTGTTATTTTGGGATGTCCACCAGAGGCGGTACGCAGGGCGTTGGGCGCTCCACCACGCAGGCCGTGGTAGCTGCCATGATCCTGGTAATCATGGTAGATGTTTTTGTAACCCGCTTTCTCATGGTGGTGCTGGGATCATGAGAAGGCTAAGTTTCACATGCCCAACCGCAAAAAGGCGATCCTCACTTCTTGAAGATCGCCCATAGTGCAGTGTTACTCAAGTGCCGGTTCGGCGACGCGGATGTACTCGATCACTGAATCGCTCCAGCCATCGATGTGCACCCACTTGCCATAGCCCACGCCGTTCTGGTAGCTGGCCACGTTGATCACGTAGCCCCGCGCCTTCGGGTTCGGGACGGCGTCGTGCGACTGCTCGTCGGTGATGACGGTCAAGCGGTCATACTTCTCGTCGATCTCACCCAAAGCGCGCCCGAGGTACGTTCCGCCGTGAGGCTGGCTGGCGTTCATGGCGTCGCGCAAGGCAAAGCCCTGACGCGGAGGCACACGCACCAGCTTGTCAGAGAAGGTATAGATGCTTACCTGTTCTGCGATCTCACGCAGCAACACCGCCAGCCCATAAGCAGCGTCATTGCGGCGCATCTCCGCACGGCGAGAAAGCGGCGCGTCCATGGAGCCGGAGACGTCCACCAGCAGCACGGTCTTACCCTGCAGCTTGGGCTGGCCATCACTGGTTTTGCTTTCTAAAGCCCGCAGCATTGCCTTCTCCAGCTCCGGCTCCCACTGCTGCGCGTAACGCGCAGCAGCGATGAAACGGAAAGGCAGCACGCGCTCAGTCTTCATGCGGCCAAGACCAGTGCGCACCAACTGCTCATCTACCTTGGCCTCAGCCATGTTGCGCAGGTTACGCAACAGAGCCAGCGCGCCGAGCTTGTTCTCCGCCAGCAGGCGCTCCCAAGCCTCGCGCTTGTCAGCGCCAGAAGACAACCCCACCTCCCAGGTATCGGGTGTGGCCAGTTCACCGGCGACAAGACGCTTCCACAGCTCAGCCTGCGCGGCATCCATCGGCTTGGCGTGGCAGAGAAAGAGCACGTCACGCAGCTTGACCGGAGACGCGCGGTCATACTTGGCCAGCGCGTACTCATCAAACTTGGTGAAAGCCGCAGCCAACCCCTTCTTGACCTGCGCCGACAGCGGCTGCTTGCCGTCGCTCCAGTAGAGTGCTACGAACTCAGAGAGTTCGTCAGCACGCTCGACTACGCGGAGCAGCGTCTCTGCGACCAAGTGCCGATGCGTTGCAAGACGCGCCATCTCACGCACCAGCAACAGCGGCGCGTGACGCAGCTTCATCCTATCGCGGGCCTCCACGGCCAGTGCAGCAACTTTCTCTGCGGCGACCTTGGGCACCAACTCGCGAATGCGTCCGGCGATTGCGACGCCATCCTCATTAAACTGGCTCTCCCACAGCGTGCAGGCCAGCACAGACCGGCGCAGCTCCTGCTCAGCAGAGATGTGCTTGGCCGGCGCACCCTCGTGCGTCTGCTTCGCCTTCAGCCAAGGTAGTCCGCTCAGGTTCAATAGGTTCATGCGGGCCATTGTTTTTTCTCCTTTCTTGCTTGTGCGTCGCGTCTTTCACCGCGACGGGCGCAAAGGATGCAATGGAAATTATTTGGTTGCTGAAGCAGCCGGAATTTCTTCTGGCTCTGGCTCGTTCTCCTGATCTTGGGGACCGGTTTCTTCCGGTACGGTAACGAATCCGGCAATACTGCCTGCATTTTTGCTTCTGATTTGCCAAAGCGACAAGAACAAATGTAAGCAGCCAACGCTGGAAACAAGGTTCCACACGGGGAACAATCGACCTGGGTGTAGTGGTCCGTCGTTCTTGGTTTAAAACTACGGCACTCGAGATGCCGGCGGGATTTGGCCAAGTCACCATTGCGCCAATCTTGCACGCCATGGGTGGCCGGGCCCGCACCTACGGACAGGCGATGTAACCCCTGGTCTTCACCACCGATGAAACCTGTTCCAACGTATGAACTGCTGCTATGGAGCGGACGTTGCAACCAATTCCGCTCCCGTCTTTGGTGAACTTCTTCAGCCCGGAAAACGGCGCGACTGAAAATATGGGTCAGGGAACCAGCGACTGCGGCGTGGGATCGAACCACCAACCGCCTTACGGCGATCGCCAACCGAAGTATCCGCAATCTTCACCACTGACCGAAACGCATGAGCAAGGCGCGTCGCCTTGGCAATTTTGCCGGGTCACGGCATTGGTCGGTTATCAAACGAAGTAACCGCGACCTTCGCCACCCAGCTTTGTTTTTGTCGCTGCGCTCCAACCGCTATACGGCTACGCGCGGCACAGTGCCTTTATGCTCCTCAATCACGCGGCTCGGCGCGCAAGTCGGCCTCGCCCGCCATGTGTTTTGACGACGGGGATTACCGCCATGAGCAATCAGCTCGGAGATAACTAAAGGATGGCTGGAATGCAGGCTGCACGATTGCAGGCTAGCAAACTATCCAGGTTCAAGTAATTGTCAGATTTGCGTAGGACTGACGCGCCTGAGGTTAGCTGGAAAGATGTTCAAACGCCCACAGACTATCAGGACCCACGACGGGTTCTGTCAGCCTCCGCACCGGATTGTATATAGTGCATTTCATTTGGGCGTTACTCCTACGCATAGACAGGATAGCAAACTATAGTTTGCGCGTGAAGATAGAAATTACGGAATTGCAGAAAATAATTTGTGAAATGAAAAATATTGCGCGTGAATTGCTGAAAATTGAATTGCTGCTTCGCCAATCTCCACCTATAAAAGAGTTCGCAGGTGGCAAACTACTTCAGCTTCAATTTCATTTGAATGATCTTGTGCAATTCAGCCGTGCGGCGCTCTCTATAGTAAGAGTCCGCGTTGACGATCTCCACCTCATGCAACTTCTGGCCGCGTCCCGCAATGGGCGTGCACACGGGGGTCTTAGGATCGGAAGGCTGCTGCAGTTGCGGAATAAATGTCCCAACTAGTTTCCCTTTTGCGCTGATTACATGAATTTTCATGGTTATAACCAATTCTGCAGGTTGAGATTATGAGCAACAGGCTGCGTTCCCGGATTATGGATATCTACCGTATAGAAAACTTTAGAATCACTGGTAGCGCCTAGGCCCTGGTTCTGCGCCTGAAGCTGAACGACTCCCAGAACGTCATCCACAATGTTGGGAGCGGCGGTCACAATGCCAGCGTCCAGGCCAACACCAAAGCTGATGCTCCATGAGACAGTTTGCCCACCTGCCAAACTGAATAGTGGTCCTACCGAACGCTGCTGAGCCATTTGGAAAATCCTTTCGCTTTGAAGTAGTGCCACGGCAGGCAAAAGCGTTTCAAGAAAAAGCGAAAGCTGCCCATTTTTTAAATCACCAGCTGTAATGCGCTGTGTACGTGACGACTTTTTCTCCATCTGGCGGCACATTCACACGAAATTCCACGGTCTTGCTGTCCAGCTTGTTGAACGGGTCTGAAGTCTTTGGAATGTCCCAGTTCGTCCAGCGGTACAGATGCTCCACTACGCGGATTTCCATAGGTTCTTTTTTGTGGTTGCGGAGTTTGATCTCAAAGCTTTCATCGAGCGTGCGCGCACGGCGGTCAACGTTGAACCCAGTGCGCTTGCGCTCACCCACGGCGTCAAACACGTTGCCGGTATAAAGGCGGATAGTTTCGTCGCTCGGGGTGTGATCGATCAGGTTCTCGCCGGTGAATTCAAGCTGGCCGTCAGTATCGCGGCGATAAAAGCGCACGCGCCCTTTAGGCAGCGGCATGCCGAGATGGTTTTGCTTCCTGTTTTTGAATTCCACCATCGCCCATATCTTGCTGTTCGACTGGACGCCAAAATTCTCCATGTCGCGGATTTGCTCCATTTGATAGCCGCGATAGTTCTGGTCCAGCTTGAGGCCATCGTAAACATAGAGCCGCTGTGAAGGCACACCCGAGGAGCGCACGAATTCCACCTGCTTGGTTTCACGATCGTAAAGAGTCGAAGGACGCTCCAGCGTGTAGAGGTGATACTCGTCAAAGTTGCGCTCAGTGACCGCAGGAGCAGCAGCCTCCGCCTTCATAGCAAAGGTGAAGTTGTCTGCCGCTCCCATCCCAGGCCCCACCGCCACCAGTTTGTTCACGTCGCCGGCCATGAGCTTGATATGCGCGTTCTGAAAAGTCTTGCCGGTCTGATTGTCCAGCGTGACCCAGCCGACGATATCCAGCAGGTTTCCGCTGACCGGCGCTACTACGTTGTAGTCGGCGTGCCAGCTCATGCCGCCGGTCACATAACTGAATTCCGCATTGGATGTTCCGGGGTGATCGCTTTGCAGAAGCCAGGAGAGGGTCGGCTTGAGGATGGTTTCATTGGTGAGCGCGGGGAAGATTGGCTGGCCGGGAAGTCCAAACTGCAACTGGCCGTCGATTTCAATGATCGGCTCACCGCTGCCTGCATTCACATAAGCCTGTTGCTGCTGGTAATACTGCTGATCGTAAGCGCTGTAAGCCTGATAATGGGGCACGTAGCCGCTGCGAATGATCTTGCCAGGCTTATGCACTCCGTTGACCAAAAAATCGATTGTTTTGCCTTCATACAGCGAGAGCAGCAGGCCTTGCGAAGCGACATCACTGCGATAGTTTTGTTCCAGAATGCGCAGATCACGGCCGCTCTTCAGATCGCGCAGGATGACTGAATCCGGCTCCAGATGCGCGGTGATGTCAGTGACTTCAACGGGATTTGTTCCACTCTTGAGGTCCAGCGGAAGCGTCTGCCGCACCACGGCAAACGACTGGTTATAGATGGTTAGGGCCGCAGCGTCATCATGGCCGGCGCTGGATTTGTCGTCACTTTTTTGGGTCAGGCCGGTAGCGGCGCTGGCCAGCAGAAATAGGAAAAGCAGATATACCCGCATAGGTGCACGTCCTTCTTTGGTGAATCATGGGCGGCCGAATCGGGGGATGGAAAAGAGATTCTATGCCAAATAGATGAACGCAGGGGCGGGAGTTTCTTGCATGGGAAATCTAGGGGAGGAACGGCCCTTTCGAGCTGCGTAAGGATCATCAAATGTCCAGGAATCAGCCCAAGAGTAATCTTGCGGAACTCCCCAAAAGCAGCGGATAATCCTCTCTCATATGCAATTTAATTATGAAATTCCCTCTGATGAGTTTGTTGCTGCGCAAATTGCGTTGCATACAGCAAAAAACAAGCGCAGGCTCATTAAAAGGGCGCTCGGTTATACGGTACTGGGTGTGGTTTTCGGTCTTATTGCCCTGTTTCGATACCCGGACCTAGGGCCATTGTTGCTCTTGCTGGTGGCTGCCAATTATATCTGTGTCGGAATTACAAACCTGTTCCCTCAACGTTATTTCCGCAAGGGCTATCTACAATCCGGATTGGAAGGCAAGAGTTATCAAGCCGAACTCGATGAAAGCGGATTCTTGGTAAACGGTGATTCGTGCAGTTGGCGGGTGGCATGGAGTGAGGTGCACTTAAAAGGCGAGAACAAGCGAGTGTTTATCTTTTATGCCAAGGGTACCGTCTTCATATTCGGAAAAAAATATCTAACCGATGAGCAGCAAAGAGACATTCGCCGCTTCATTTAGCCGTTTGCAGTCCTGAAGCGCGATCTTCACTCTGGTGTCACTCGCTACTTTCCTTGAGGCTAAGATGCTCCGCGGGCGACCGCGTCAGCAATCCACTCCGCTGCTTCCTTTGTCCCTAAGCTTCCGCCGATATCTGCCGTAGTCTTCTTTTGTTGTACTGCCGCGAGTACCGCTTTATTGATCCGGTCAGATTCCTGAGCAAAGCCCAGATGCGCCAGCGCCATGGCCACGGTGGAGATTGCGCCGATGGGGTTGGCGATGTTCTTGCCCGCAAACGGCGGCGCGGAGCCGTGAACGGGCTCAAACATTGAGGTCTTGCCGGGATGGATATTTCCGCTGGCGGCCATTCCCAGGCCGCCCTGCAAGGCTGCGGCCAGATCAGTAATGATGTCACCAAACATATTGTTGGTCACGATCACGTCAAACTGTTTGGGATCGCGCGCCATGTGCATGCAGAGGGCGTCCACGTACATATGCTGCGTCTGAATTTCAGGATATTCAGCAGTGACAATTTTGAAGACCCGCTGCCACAGACCGCCGGCAAAGGTCATGACGTTGGACTTGTCTGACATCAGGACTTTTTTGCGGCCCTGCTTGCGCGCCAGCTCAAAGGCATAGCGAATCACGCGTTCCACGCCTTTTCGGGTGTTGAAATCTTCTTGCGTGGCGATCTCATCGGCGGTCCCTTGCTTGAGCACGCCGCCTGCATCCACATAAGGGCCTTCAGTGTTTTCACGGATCACAACAAAGTCGACGTGCTCCGGTTTCACGCCTTTGAGCGGACAGAGCGCTTCATCCAGCAGCTTAACCGGACGCACATTGGCGAAGAGGTCCATTTTGAAGCGCATGCCCAGCAGAATCTCTTTGGCATGAATATTGGTGGGAACGCGCGGATCGCCCAGCGCGCCGACGAAGATTGCATCGAAGTCGCGTTCTAGCATGGCGAAGCCGTCAGCAGGGATGGTGGTGCCGTCTTTCAGGTAACGGTCAGCCGACCAGTCATAGGTGGTGAACTCGACGGTCGCGCCTGTGGCTTCAACCACTTTCAGTGCTGCGGGGATAACCTCTTTGCCAATGCCGTCACCGGGAACGACCGCGATACGTTTGTTGGGCATGGAAATATAGTAACAAGGAGCTATCGGTAGTTAGTATTTGGTACTTGGTTCAATCGGCAGGACAACCAATCGCAACGGTCAATCAGTGTGAAAGAGCACTGAACATATCGACATAAGAAATGCCTGAGTCGAGACTATGGCGTCAATTGTCTTGCCGCAACAGGACAAGGAAATTACAGACGATTTCTGAATTGGGCCACGAACCTGAAATCGAAATGCCAGGCAGGGTGTCCCCCGC
>JBAVLE010000369.1:0-6214 GCA_049688735.1 Candidatus Angelobacter sp.
GTTATACCCACCCTTGGGGCAGCCTGCGGCAAGATTGCAACCCACAACGTTGTCAACCAGGCAGGCATGGGTTGCATCGATCACCGCTGCCGTGCAGGCAGTAGCGTTGGGTCCCAGATCGGTCAAATTGGGAGCAAAGCCGTTCGCGACGTAAGTGGTGGAATATGTGACTTCAGCAGTGTTGATGGTTCGGATGGTGCTCGCTGCAGCCGCATCATTGGCTGAGATACGGGCACGCAGCAGGTTCGGAATGGCGATGGCGGCAATGATCAGGATGATCGCGACCACAATCAGCAACTCAATTAATGAAAAACCCTTTTGTTTGCGCATTTTTGAAATCTCTCTTCCTTCTGGAATTCAGTTCGTCGGTAAATTTGCGAGCATTCACTGGCAAATCGAACCCGCGAATTGCCAGTTGTACGTGCATGTAGCTCGCCAACTCGCGATGGCGGCTGAACTTTGCCCTTAAGCCATTGATACCTATGGCTTTGGTGGGCCACGTACAAGGCTGTATTGGGATTTTAGATAGTTATTCTAGCAGAAAGTGACAAAAATTGTCGCTCCCCACTAACAAAGTACGGCAAGGGGGCCGGATAGCTCTCTAGAGAGGCAAAATTGAGCTCGAAAAAATAAAGCTCCCAATGAGATCTAAGCTCTGCATCAAAATTGCGGTTATGAAGGGTGGGCGCGAGAAAAATCTGCCTCGCACACCTCCGAAGACCTGGCGACCCGACTGCATTAGCGCAAGCCATTTTCATGAAAAATCTGCTGCCGAGTTTCTTTTCTTGAAGCCGAGTTCTTCCTAAAAAGGAATGTCCTCGTCGGTAATCTCCGCTGATGCTGGCGCATGCTCCTCAGAATGTGAGCTTCGCTGGTCAAATGACGCGGCTGCCCCTCGGGACGAACGTGCTTCATGATCCCCGCCACCTTCACCGCGGCCACCCAGCAGCACCAGGTCACTGGCGACGACTTCAGTACGATACTTCTTCTCGCCGCTCTGCTTATCTTCCCAGCTCGAAGTCTGGAGCCGGCCCTCGATATAGATTTTGGATCCCTTTTTGACATACTCGCCGACGATTTCCGCCAGCCTTTGCCACGCCACAATGTTGTGCCACTCCGTGCGGTCTTGCCATTCGCCGGCTTTGTCTTTATAGCGTTCATTAGTTGCCAGGCTGAATTTGGCCACAGGAACGCCGCTGGGCGTGAATTTAACTTCCGGGTCTTTTCCCAGATTTCCTACCAGAATCACTTTGTTTACGCTTTTTGCCATAGAAGAAATTTTCCTTTACGAATGTTGGTAAATATACCAGCGGGCCATGATCTCTTGAAAATGCTCCAACAAAAAAGCAGGCGGCTATTCTAGATCAAGCTCACGCATGCCCGCCATAAATCTGATAAAGCATGATGTAAACCACCACACCGGTGACTGAGACATAGAGCCAAACCGGAAACGTCCATCGGGAAATTCTGCGGTGGCGGTCAAAGCGCCCCTTCAATCCATATGTTAATGACAAAATCACCAGCGGGACTACTGCAGTGGCGAGAATCGTATGCGAGATCAGGATGGTGAAATAGACCGGCCTGATCCATCCCTGGCCCGGAAAATGCACTGAACCAACGTGGGCATGATAGTAGAGATAACTGACTAGAAAGACACTCGACGTGGCAAACGCAGCAATCATGCAGGCGCGGTGCAGCTTGATCTGCTTGCGCGCGATTAAGGCCCGTCCTGTAGTGATCAAGACAGCACTGGCGCCATTGAGCGTGGCATTCAGGGCGGGGAAAAGACTGTAATCCGTCATTTTCTTACGCTGCCGGGAGCGTGCGCCGCCGATTAGCGATAATGAATCCAGCCACAAATACTATCCCCGCAAAAAGCGCCAACACGCCAATGGACGGCCACAAGCTCAGCGTCGTCCCGTGGGTGGTGGCAGGGAAGAGCGTAAGGAGCAGCGCGTCCATGCCGTAGGTGAGAGGGTTAATGCGCATCAGCCATTGGATCCAGCCCGACGCGCCGCTAACGGGAAACAGCGCCCCGGAGAGCATCCATAGTGGAATCAGGAAGAGATTGATAATCGCGTGAAAGCCCTGCGAGGATTCCATCCGCCAGGCAATCACGAATCCCAGAGCCGTAAGTGAGAACGCGACTAAAAACGTTACCAGCACCACAATCAGGAATTGCTCAATGCCAATCTTCAATCCAATGAAAGGCGCAAATATCAGAAACAACAGGCCCTGAATGGTGGAGAGCGTTGTCCCGCCCAGCACCTTGCCCAGCACAATCCCAGATCGATGCACCGGCGCAACCATCACTGAAAGCAAGAAGCCTTCGTTGCGGTCTTCAATCACTGACATCATGGTGAAAATGGAAGTAAAGAGCACGATCATCATCAACGCGCCGGGAAAGAAATAATTCAGGAAATTTCCCGTGCCCGTCGCGCCTTTTTGCAGTGACGTGCCAAACCCAGCGCCGATCACCACCCAGAACAGTAGCGGTGATACCACCACGCCGACCACGCGCGCCGGTTGCCGATAAAAGCGCACCACCTCACGCCACCACAGCGTGAATGCGGGCAGCAGGGGATTCACCCGTGTCGGCGCCATACTGGCTCGTGCGACTTGCGATGATGTCATGCTTTGTGAATTCATCTCGTTTATCCAATTCTGATCGATCATCTCCAGATCAGTGTTGTCAGTGACTATCGGTAGTCAGGTTTGCTTGTTCTGCGCCTTGCTCTTGTTCCATCCAGAACCTGTGGCCTGTGCGGCTGATAAAAACGTCATCCAGCGTCGGCTTACTGATGGAAACCGACTGGATCGTTCCCGGCATGGCTTCCGCCACAGCGGTTACAAATTTCAACCCGTCTTTAATTTCCAGCCGTACTTTGCCGTCGAGCACGGTCGTGACGATCTTGAATCTTTCTTCAATCCGTTGCGCCAGCGCCGCGGGGTCAGCGGCTTCCAGCATAACCACGTCACCGCCAATCTGGCTTCGCAACTCGGCTGGGGTTCCCAAGGCAACAATCTCGCCAAGGTTCAGGATGGCCAACCGGTCACAATGCTCGGCTTCTTCCATCAGGTGAGTGGTCACGATGATGGAAACTTTTTCTCGCGTTCGCAGTTCATCCAGGTAGAGCCACAAATCACGGCGTGCTCCGGGATCAAGCCCAGTTGTCGGCTCGTCCAGCAACAGCACGCTTGGCCGATGCATAATCCCTTTTGCCAGCTCTACGCGACGCTGCATCCCTCCGGAGAATGTCTCGACTTTATCTTTTGCCCGATCAAGCAGAGCAACACGTTCCAGCATTTCCTGAATGCGCGACTTTAATGTTGCTCCGCGCAGACCGTAGAGATGTCCCTGATGCCACAGGTTTTCTGCCGCAGTTAGCTTTATGTCAACAGATTGGGATTGGAAGACCACGCCAATGCGCCTGCGAACCTCGTCCGCCTGATTGATTGAATCAAAGCCTGAAACCAGAGCGCGGCCGCTGGTCGGCAGCATGAGCGTGGAAAGGATACGGAACAGCGTAGTCTTGCCGCTGCCGTTGGGGCCAAGAAGACCAAAAATCTCGCCCGCAGCAACGTCAAATGATATGCCTTTCAGGGCTGTGCGTTTGCCGTAACTGTGGCGTATGTCTTCAACGCGAATCACAGCAGAACTGTTTTGCATGGCTCCTGTAGAAATCGTTTCCTGTAAAGCAGTTGCCATAAATTATGAATGCACCACATCCAGCATCATCAGGGCAAAGAGTAGCGGCAAATAAACCACACTGGCTTGCAGCAGCTGGCGGGCAAAAAGCCGTGAATCGGGTGAGGTCGTGGGCAGCTTGGTCCGCGCCAGCCGGAAGACAAACCATAGAAATCCCAGGCCAAGCACAAGCGCGCCGAAAAGATAACTCTTGCCGGTCATGCGCAGCAGGGTTGGAACCAGGCTTACGGAAATCAACGTTGAACAGTACGTAAACATCTGGCGGATCACGCTGTGGCCGGCCTTATCGACCACCGGCAGCATCTTGATCCCAGCGGCTTCGTAATCCGCGCGATACATCCATGCGATTGCCTGGAAATGGGGGAACTGCCAGAAGAAGACGATCAGGAAGAGAAAGACTGCTTCAATTTCCAGCTTGCCGCGTATGGCCGTCCAGCCAAGCAGGGGGGGCATGGCGCCTGGGAATGCGCCAACAAAAGTTGAAATCGGCGAGATGCGCTTCAGCGGGGTGTAAAACGCCAGATATGTGACTGCGGTGCTGAAAGCCAGCACGCCCGTGAGGATGTTTGTCGTCAGCGAAAGATAAAGCGGCCCTAGTAAGGTCGCCAGAATTCCTGCCGTGAGTCCCGTGGCTAGGCTCATCCTGCCTGCCGGTAGCGGACGGTTACGAGTCCGGCGCATTAGCGCATCAATCTTGTGTTCCAGGACTTCATTCAGCGCCGCAGAGCCTGCACAAGTTATGCCGATTCCAATCAGCGCATTGAGCAAAGTCCATCTCAGGGATGAGACCCCGCTTTTTGCCGCACCCATGTAATAGCCGGCCCACGCCGTCATCACGACCAGAGAGGTCACACGAACTTTGAACAGTTGGAAGTAATCGCCAAGCAGGGAATTCTTCTTGATCACCAAGGGAGGGGGGGAAGGCGCGGTTGCAACCGATGTTTCAGGTTCCAACCTTTGTGGAATGCTGCTCATGCCGTGGCCACCTCACGCTGTCGATCAAATGGAATAACCGTTGCTGGATCTCCAGTGTGCCGATACGCCTGAATTGTCAGCACCATGCTCAAAGCCAGAATCAGTGCGCCCACGGCCAAATGCGCGACCGTTACCGAGACGAGAGTCATTGTTGGCTGCGCTTCATTCACGCCCTGAATCACCCGCACCACATAAGCGCTCACACCCAGAATAAGCTGCCCAATCAGGAGCAACAACAGCCATAGAGCAGGCCGGCGCAGCTGTGGAATGTTCCCGTGCTTGGTCAACGTCCGCAAACTCACGTACAGCAGCAACACCGTAACAAACAATGCGTTGAGAATGTGAGGATAAAGTAACGCATGAACTATTTTGTGCGTTGGCCAATGGTTTGATCCCGTTGGGCCCCACTTGGTCCAAACGTGGCGGAAGGCCGCGCCCAGAATGAGTTGCAAATAGAGAAAACCGATCAGCATCCAGCAGTGCCGCAGCAATGGCCGGGCATCTTTGCGGGTGATCTTTTCCACGGGTTCATCCAGCCAGCTTCGGCTGGTAAATACCGCAATCACCGCCAGCATGCAAAACATAGTCTGTCCAACAGTCGCGTGGGCCGTTGAGATGGCTGGCGGCAGAAAATTCAGGACTGTCAGTCCGCCCAAAACTCCCTGGAAAATTACCCCGGCAACAGCCCCCAACGTGAGGCCGCGCATCCAGCGGCGCTTGTCCACCCGCCACGTCCATATCGCCACAATAATCGTCAGAAGCCCGACAAACTCGGCGATCATGCGGTGCGTGTGCTCAAACTTTACCCCGCCGATCATCTTGGGGATCTTGAACAAATGCCCGAAACTCGTGGGCCAATCGGGGACGGCCAAGCCTGCATTATTACTTGTTACCAGCCCACCCGCGACGATCAGCAGGAAAGCCAGCGCGGCAACAAACACAGTAAACCGATGATGGGCGGCGTTATACGTGGAAGAGGTCAGAACTGCTCCCTGAGAGTACCCACTATTTTAGCATTTTTGTTCTTTCTAAAATTCCGAGCGTAGCGAGGGAACCTATAGCCGCATTGTTTTACTTGGAAAAGGATGAACCGCTAAGACATAGCTGGGATTCTGGGCCATTTAAGCATGTTTTTTGCTTGCTTGTTCGTTACAACATGGATCCATCACTTCGCTTCGGGATGTTAGAAAGAGCTTTACTGCGCAGTCGACGAATAAACAAACGCCGCTTTCGCCGTCTCCTTCGGCCCGACTTTTACTTTCATCGTCTGCTCGCCGAATTTCTCATGGACCGCCGCTATTGTGTATTCGCCCGGAGGCAGGTTTTTGATCGCAAAGCTTCCATCGGTCGAGCTCACAGCAAAGTAGGGATGATTCATCACGTTGATATAAGCCCGCATCCACGGATGCTGGTTGCACTGCACAGGGATCATCATCTCGGGGTTGGCGAAAGTCTTGGTGACTGGCCTATCCGTGGGCGTTTGTGACTCATTAAATGGCGGATTTTTGCTGGGCATGTCATGGATGTTGT
>JBAVLE010000370.1:0-3464 GCA_049688735.1 Candidatus Angelobacter sp.
AATGATTTTGTTATCCATAAATAAGAAAAGAAAGCAGCTTCGGTAGAATCCCTTGATGGTGCATGGTAAAAGAGTCATTCTCGGGATCTTTGGACTTGTCTTTAGTCGCATTTCGCTCCGCGGACTCGCTCAAGAGGACACGGAAACATTCTCTATCAACTAAACACACAAGCTGCTTTCGCAATCGGGCGGCTTTTAGGCACGTAAAAATGGCGCCGGGGGAAACCGGCGCCATTGGTTTTCAAAACAAAAAGTTCTAGCCAATGCCATTCGGGCAAGGGAGTGCCGAATGTGGCAGGACGGTCTCATCCGGGAAGCTGAATGCGCCATCAATCGCGCTTGAACCCGTGCCCATTTCAAACCACTGCAACAGTGGAATGTTCTGGGGATGATAGGTGAAGGTGAAACCCTTTTCAGTCACCGTAATCGGCGTTGTGGCATTCGCCAGTACCTCAATCGGATCACCCTCTTCCAGATTGTTCTGGCACGCAGCCACATTGGCTGCAAAGCCCGGGAACTGCCAGTTCGGTGCAGGATTGCTGACGAAGGGATTGGCGAACGTCTCCGCCAGTTCATGGCTGAGCGCGGTCACATCCTGGAAGCCGGCGCCGAACAGCCCCGGCGAAATCCAGCTTGCGAACTGGCTGACGAAGCGCTGCTGCGGGAACACGCCATCGAAGTTACCAAAATAGGTGTGGAAGCCCAAAACGCAGCAGCTGCCCGGAGCAAGCAACGGCTTCGGGCCAAGGTTAAACAGGAAGGTGTTGGGATATAGCGACATGTTCATCGCGTTCGTGCGGAAGTTGCCCAGATTGATTTCATTCACTTCTGTATTGTCAAAGAAGAAGTTGAAGAGCGGGCTCAGCATCTCCACAAAAGTGCTGCCATCGGCTGCAGTTCCCGTGAAATAAGACCGGGCCTGGACAATGGTGCCGTCCCGCAGCTGGACATTCACAAAGCGTGGAACCTGGATCGTGACTTTATCCACCACTTGCGGAATGATCAGGGAATGCCAATCCTTCTTCATGACGTTGAAGAATTGGGCACGGTGAACAGCGTCTCCGAACTCAATCCTGCGTCCGGAACGATAGTCGAGTGGCTCGAAATTTGGAGACTCCAGAAAAGGTTTCTCAAATGGCGCGAATGGGACATTTCTGAAAACCGATCCATCCTCGTTAAGCAACTGCCACGAAACTTCCAGAATCAAGCCCGGGAATATGGTTGTACCACCAAGTTTTGGGTCATTTCCCAGCATCGTGAACCGGAAATCGCAGCCTTGGGGGGTCGCGCAGGTAGCGTCAGGACCGGCTTGGGCAACAAATGCGCCGCTAAATGTGGCGATCGAATCGATCTGGTCGATGGTGGAGACGTTCGGCCGGGGGTCGTCGATATCAAACTTATCATCATTGCCGGCCAGGGCGGCGGCGCTGGGCTTGGCTTTGCCGTTGAAGGTGGCGAAGCTTGATCCGCCTACGACCTTTCCGGTATCAGCATCAAGAACAATGCTACCGATCGAAGAAACGGCTACATGTTGAACGTCGACCACACCACGGCTGCCCATATCTGGCTGGCCGCTGGCAATGGCTGCACGGGCAACGGCATCGTCGCCTGCCTGTTGCGCGAACGCGGCAGTAAAGGCGAAAACTAAGATGACACATAGCAGGGTAAATCGGAGAGAGGGTCTCATATATCTAGGCTCCTGGGAATTCAGAGTTGCTGAGGCCCAATAAACATACGCCTACTCTGGCCAACTCGCAATCCAAAGTCTCGGAAATCATTAATTTTTTACAAAGAAAATTTGCTAAAACGCAGGAACAGCGTGAATGGGACGAAATGACTTCCTGCATTTGGGTCTGATCAGTAGAAACGGAGCGCTGACTGACAAAAAATGGCACCGGAAAACCGGTGCCATTTGTAAGAGTGAAGAATTGTTTCTAGTGGCAAAGAGTTGCAGGTGCAGTCAATGCTGTGAGGTCAGGGTAGCTATAAGCACCGTGAAGAGCATCGGACGGAACCGTTTGTGCAAACCATTGCAACAAAGCTTCTGTTTGCGGATGGTAGGTGGTGGTCACTCCCGCATTTTTCAGGGGTACCGGGAAAGTCGCGTTCGCCAGTACTTCTACCGGATCGCCGGTTTCCAGGTTACCCTGGTTGTTTCCTGGAACGCAGGGAGCGGAGGCTCCCGGGAACAGCCACTGCGGGGTGACGTTGTTGACGAAAGGATCGTTGAAGGTTTCAGCAATCTCGTGGCTGATGGCGGTCACGTCGTTAAATCCGCCGCCGAAAATTCCAGGAGAGATATAGCTGGCGTAATCGGTGATCCAGCGGTGCTCAGGCGAAGCGCCATCAGTGAAGTAGGTGTGGAAGCCCAGTGTGCAGCAGCTGCCACGCTGTAGCGGATTGGCGCGATTGAATTGGAACAGGTAAGTGTTGGGAAACAGCGGTAGGTTGATGGCGTCAGTGGTCACGTTGCCGGCATCAATCTCGTTATTCATAATGATGTTCAACTGCTGGTTGAAGAACAGGTTAAACATCAGCACAAAGCGGTTGCCATCAGCTGCGATGCCAGAAACGTAGTTGATCGCCTTGACCACCTGAGTGCCGACTCGCACATTCACGAATTTTGGTACCGTGATTGAGATGCTGTCGACTACCTGCGGGGCCAGTTCGGTGTGCCAGTTGGGGTCCATCGAACTGGCGAACTCGGCGCGCTGGATTGCGTCGGAAAACTGAGTGGATTCGGCGGGAATTCCGGCCGTGGCGTCATGCTCATACTTGAATCTCTGGAAGTCAGGGGAATTCAATGTGGGCACCACAAATGGAGCGGCGCTCACAGTGTCGAAAACTGTGCCGTCCGCATTCAGCAACTGCAGGGACACGGCCACGATCTTGGTGGGAACCGTGGTGATATGGCCAAGGGATGGATCATTCCCAAGCATCGTATAGGGGAAGGTTGTTCCACCGAAGGTAAACGACCTGGTGAAATTCGGCACTGAGATGACGTTAGGAACGCCGCCAGGATTGCCGGCAATGGCGCTCGGGCCGTTGGTCGAATCGTCGGCGACCAATTCCGATGGCACATTGTGAATCAACTGCGGTGTAATTGCGTGAGCTGTTCCGCTAGCGGATGCATCCGGATTGGTTCCTACCTGGGCTTGGGCTGCATCTGTAAGGTTTTGGGCAAACGAGCTTCCTACCATGCCGAGCGCGAGCACCGCGCTCAGACAAATTGATTTCCTGAACATAATCTTCTGTATCTCCTGAATTGAGGGTTGGGCAAGCAAATACAAACGTTGACAGCTATTTCCGCGCGCGCGCTCGTCAACTCCGTTCCGGAAGGGGAGGGACAAATTTTTACTCGCGAGGAGTTAACTTACAATACCTTGCCGACCCATCTTCTTGCAATAGCCAAATACGTTGAACACATGATTTTTACTGGGGTTAATGCATGGTTTCTTTAACCC
>JBAVLE010000371.1:0-9329 GCA_049688735.1 Candidatus Angelobacter sp.
CACAGAGCTTTCCGTATGGGATTAGGTCTTTGGGGGGCACTGTTGCTGGCGTGCGGGCTGCTCTGATGGCTGCATGGCATTGCAGTAAGCGGCCCGCGAGATGTTCGGTTTCCGGTCTCATGTTTTCCGCCGAAACGGCGTGGAATGGTACTTCGCCGATTAAGACAGAAGTCCAAGGCGTCTGAGGCAATCCTCTATCGCCTCGCGTTTCTCTGGTGGGCAAGGAAATAATCTCACTCCGATTTTGTGCCGGTTGGTCGCAATCCGGACAGGCAAGCCATTGAGTTCTTTGACGTGAGCTATCCAACAGGGCTTGGGGACAAAGCCGTGATTCCGTTTCACACAATTACTGATGTTCTCGTACGTGGCATTCATGGGCGGATTATACGCTGGATCAGTTGACAGTCTCTCGCTTGGAATACGGGTACTTCGGGACGGTATCAGTCAGGTAGGACGCCTCGCGGATGCTCCGCGCTAATCTTCAGGCGAGTGGAGGAGAATTATCTTGGACGCTTTGCTTTCTGTTATTCCCTCAACTCCACCACAGTCGCGCCCGCGCCGCCTTCATTCTGCTGAGGTTCTGCAACAGTCGCCACGTGAGGATGTTTTTGCAGATACTGGCGCAACGCCTTGCGGAGAATTCCCATGCCGCTGCCGTGGACGATACGCACCCGCGTAAGCCCCGCGAGAAATGCGCGGTCGATGAACTTTTCCACTGCGCTGGTGGCTTCGTCCACGTTGCGGCCGATCACATTGAGCTCGCTGGATATCGCCGCGTTGGAATCTTCTTTGAGAGTGACGGAGATTCCTCGCGCTCGGGCCGCAGCCACGGGATTTACGGCTCCGCGCGCAGCAGCTCCGCCGGGAGAGAAGACTTCTGCAACGTCATGCCGGGGAATCTTCATCTTCATGTTGCCGATCTCGACTTCAAAGGTGTTCTCGTCCAGCTTGCGCTTGATGAGGGCATTGCGCCCGAGCGACTTCAACTTCACGGTATCCCCTTCAGAAATGTGCTTGATCTCATGCGGACGCGCATTCGGATCGCCCTGGTCTGCGCCGGTTTTGTGCGCGACCACGCCGGCGTCAAACTGTTCTTTGAATTCCCGGCGCAGCTTGGCGATGCGCTGTTCCGCCTGCTTCGTAAGCTTTTGCGCGGCGGCGCGGTCCTGCACGGCGCTGATGGCTTCACGCACCTGGTACTCAAAGTCCTTGATGAGCGATTCCATCTTGCGCTCAAATTCGCGTACTTTCTGCCGCTGCTCCTGCTGGCCTTCATTTTCAAGGCGCTTCAACTCGCGCGCAAGATCCTGATCGCGCTTTTGTGCCGCCTGGCGTTCACGTTCAAGATCGCGCAGCTCAGAGTGCAGACGGTCGAGAAACTTGCTTACGTCCTGCGTCTGCGTGGTCAGGCGTTCACGCGCAGCGTCAGTAATTTGGCGATTCAGTCCCAGGCGCTGCGCAATGTTGATGCCCGCCGACGCACCCGGCACGCCAACGCGCAGCTCATAGGTGGGCTGAAGAGTGTCTTCATTGAAGCCCACGGCCGCATTGAGCACTCCCGGAGTGTTGGCGGCATAGACCTTGAGCGACGTGTGGTGCGTGGAAATAATGCTGAGCGCGCCGCTACGGCGAAAATGGTCTGCGATGGCCACGGCCAGCGCCG
Organism: Candidatus Angelobacter sp.; assembly: GCA_049688735.1. Taxonomy (GTDB): domain Bacteria; phylum Acidobacteriota; class Terriglobia; order Terriglobales; family Acidobacteriaceae; genus Angelobacter. Next base: position 1,664 of record JBAVLE010000371.1, read on the forward strand.
CGCCTTCTTCAGGATCGGTGGCGGAGCCGAGCTCGTCCAGCAGGACAAGAGAATGCGCGGTTGCGGTGCGCGAGATGAAATCAATGTTGGTGACGTGCGCGGAGAAAGTGGAAAGATTTTGCTCGATGGACTGGTAGTCGCCAATATCTGCCAGCAGGGAATCGAACACCGGCAGCCGCGCCGAGGTGGCGGGCACAGGAACGCCGGCCTGCGCCATGAGCGCCAGCAGTCCAAGAGTTTTCAGGCCAACGGTTTTGCCGCCGGTGTTGGGACCGCTGATGATGAGCTGGCGATGGTTGGAGTCCATCTCAAGCGTGAGCGGGACAACCTTGCCGCCTTTTGCCTTGAGGTTACGCTCAAGCAAAGGATGGCGCGCCGAGCGCAGCTCAGTGAAGGCTTCTGTTGGTTCAGAACTCGTCAGCTCCGGGCGGACGCAATCGTAGTCCACGGCAAAACGCGCCTTGCCGATTTGCAGCTCAACCTCAGCCATTACGTTGGTGGCGGTGGCGATGGCTTCACTGTGCTCGCCCAGGCGCTCAGTCATCTCCTGCAAAATGCGGCGGATTTCTGCCTGCTCTTCTTCCAGCAGACGAACAAGGTCATTGTTCTGCTCAATAGTTTCCAGCGGCTCAATGAACATGGTTTGTCCGCTGGAACTTGCGCCGTGCACCACGCCGTTGACGCGCTTGCGCTGCTCCGTTTTTACAGGGATCACAAAGCGCTCACCGCGGATGGTGACAAGTTCATCCTGGACGGCGCCGCCTTCCGCCAGCCGGCGCAGGTAGCCGCGCAACGATTCCTGGATAGCGCGCTTTTGTTTTTCTACGTCACGACGGATGCGGGTTAGCTCAGCGGAGGCGCGATCATCAAGCGTACCGTCCGGCTGGATCTTGTTGCGGAAGTGGCGCAGCAGCAAAGTGAAGTCTGCAATCTGCTGCGTGAGTTCCAGCATTCCGATCCAGTGCGGCTTTACGGCGTCCGGCGGATGCAGCGCCATCTCTCGCCATTCAGAAGATTTGTCGACGAGCAGAACGAGATCGCGAATCTGTTCGATTTCCAGCGTAGCGCCGGGGATCCGCGCCTTGGCCAGAAGATTGTGCGCATCGAAAAGGCCGGTGAACTCGAAGCGTCCGCCGGCTGCGTAAAAGCGGCGGGATTCGTCGGCAAGCTGTTGCTGATGGTTGATCCATGCGTGGTCAAGCGAGGGCTCCAGCAGAGACACCTTGGCCTTGCCCAGCGGGGAGCTGACGTATGCGCCCAGAGCGTCAAGCAGGTGATCGAATTCCAGGACGCGTGATGAAAAGTGCTGGAGTGGCGACGGAACCATGCTGTATTGATGGTATCGCACGCGCGGATGTTAGCGCACGCGCTGACCGGGAGAAAGAAGGCGACGCAAAAGTTGGTAAATTGACCGCGACAGACCAAACATGAGGCCGCCAAAAAAAAGTGTTAGGCCAGAGAATGAAAGAAGCCTTCTGGCAACAGACAGGTGGTAGTCGAGCCCGGGCCAGTTTTTAATAGCTGCCATTCATGGAAATAAAACCAAACACAATTGCCAGCTAGAAGGGAAAAACCAATGACAGTGATCTGAACCCAGCTCATCTTAAATGCTAGTGGCCCTGTCATGAATGGATTAGACACCACTGGGCCACAAACAAGGTAGTTCGCAGAGAGTCGCCTACGCGCTATGATGCAACCAACATGCCGGAAGATAAACCAGCCGCCGATGGAGGAGCGCAGGTCGAGAGCACCGCGCCGTCTTCATCGAGCAACGTTGAAAAGCGAGGGAGCGAAGCCGCTGCCACGCCGACGAAGGACGAGGTCGAGGCCCCTACCGCAACCACTGCCCAGGGAGAGCCAATGGAGATCCACGCACCAGACAAGCCTATCCATTCAAAAAAAGAATTCATGTTCCACATGTTTACGGTCGTGCTGGGCATACTGATTGCGTTGGCATTGGATGGGATTGTGACGTGGGCTCATCATCGGGCCCTGGTGGGGGAAGCGCGGGAGAATATCGCGGCCGAAATCCGCAAGAATAAGGAAACGGTAGACGCAGCCATTCCCGAGATCCGCAAGAGAGAAGAAGAACTGAACCATGTTATTGAAACAATGCGGCAATTGGAAACGGCCCCCGGTTCGTTTAAGCATGGCTCTTTGGGCTTTCATCTTGAAAACCATGACCTATTTTCCACGGCGTGGCAAACGGCCACGGTAAGTGGGGCGGTAACTTACATGAAGTATAACGAACTCAATCGGTACACCGATGTTTATCTAACGCAACAGGCTTTTACAGGGTTGCAGGAGCAGGCGTTAAATCAAATGATCACCATTGGCGGCATGATGGAGGTCACGATGAAAGACCGCGATCTGAAGAAGGTGCCAGCGGAGAAGTTTCAGACGATCGCACAGGAAGCCTACAAGGATTTAATCATCCAGCAGACGCTGGAGGGCATTAGTACAGAGCTGAGCAAGACCTATGGTGATATCTTAAGATCGATGTAACTCTGCTAAACTCGGCTTAACCATGAGCTTTCCAGTTACACGCCTCCGCCGCATGCGCCAGACCGACCCGCTGAGATCGTTGGTGCGCGAAACCCGTCTCGCGCCTACCAACTTTATCTATCCGCTGTTTGTGTGCCCGGGCGAGGGCGTGCGCAAAGAGATCAGTTCCATGCCGGGCGTGTTCAATATATCGGTGGACGAAGCAGTGAAAGAAGCGCAAGAGGCAAAGCAACTGGGCCTGGGCGGAATTATTCTGTTTGGTTTGCCGGAGAAGAAAGATGAAGTCGCGACCGGGGCGTGGGCGGAAGATGGAATTGTTCAGCGGGCCACGCGGGCGATCAAGCGTGAAGTGCGTGATCTGGTGGTGATCGGCGACGTCTGCCTGTGTGAATATATGTCACATGGACACTGTGGGATTGTGCAGAAGAAGGGTGCGGCGGGTGGGAATACTGGGGCGTCGGCGAAGCGAGGAAGCGGCAACGGCGGAAGAAGCGCTGTGGCAACGAAAGCAGCCGCGGAAGTGGAATATGAGATCCTCAACGACGAGAGTCTGGAGATCCTGGCCAAGACTGCTGTTTCGCAGGCAAAAGCTGGCATGGATATCATTGCTCCGAGTGACATGATGGACGGCCGCGTCAGCGCGATCCGCAAAGCGCTGGACGCAGCAGGCTTCCTCAATACGCCGATCCTTTCTTATGCGGCCAAATTTGCTTCGGGATTTTACGGCCCATTCCGCGAGGCCGCAGATTCCACCCCGCAGTTTGGCGATCGCCGGTCTTACCAGATGGATGGCGCGAACATCCGCGAAGCAATGCGTGAAATTTCTCTCGACATAAAAGAAGGTGCGGACATGATCATGGTGAAGCCCGCCATGCCTTACCTTGACGTGATCAGCGAAGCGCGCCGTCGCTTTGATTTGCCCATCGCCGCGTACCAGGTTTCGGGCGAGTACTCGATGCTGCAAGCGGCTATCCGTAACGGCTGGCTTGACCGCGACCGCGTGATCATGGAATCGCTCACATCAATCCGCCGCGCGGGCGCACAGTTGATTCTCACGTACTTTGCGAAAGACACTGCAAGAATGATGGGCTAACAGAAGAAACGCATGCAATCAGCCGGAATGCTGGAAAAAGTTTTTAATGGCATTTTGATGACTTGGGCGGTACTGAGCACGGTTTACTCCTTCTCGCCCAGGAGATTTAAATCGCACTATCCTGGCTTTTTTCGGTGGCTCGAACGCTGGCTAACTTATCTATGGTTTGTAATTGCGCCCATCGGGTTCTATGACTGTGTTCAGCTATTTCGTTCCAGTGACCAAAGCTCGCGGGGCGTGATTGTATTTCTGTTATTTGTTGTTCTTATCGGCTCGGTTGCTCAACGGCGGAATTCACAGAATAAAAGCAAACCCAACCAGTCGTAGTTTGGGCCGTCGAACTCTGAACTCATCGAAAGATTATTTTGTATCCACATCATGCGCCCGCTCTGCCTCGTCATCTTCTTCTTCCGGGTTTTCCGCCGCATACTTCAGATGTTTTACGCTTCTCATTGCGCCGAACGAGAGCCAGATTTCTCCCACCGCAACAAACAACGCCACAGGAAAGGCAATCCATCGCCAACGCAATTGATTTTCTGTCTGCTGCAATGCCTGCAGCGCTTCACGATGCGCGTTTTCTGTAGCTATCTCAAGGTTAACGATCTGTAAATCCTGCGGCGCCGCGCGATACTTGGCGAGAAAATCTTCCGGCAGTCCCTGCCCTGCGGCGAGCTTGCGTCGTTCTTCAATCAGCGGCTGCACGGCTTGCGCGTACCATGTCTGCTCCGCTGCCACCAATCCCTGCAAAAGCTTGTCATTCTGCGCGTCGGAATTTGCCTGCGCCAGCTGCTCGATTCTCTGTTTATCTGCCTGAATCAGTCCAGTGTTTGCAGAGTTCCCATCCAGCAAGTAGCGATTGAATGACACATCCATTTCGCCCAGCCGATTAATCGCCTCTATCCTCATCTGATGTTGCAACATGGCTTGCTGGTATTTGCTCAGCGCCCCGTTGAGCCGATAAAGCTCATAGCCGTAAAATCCCAGCGCAGCCGCTGCCAACAGCCCAAGCAGTAGCAATGCGATCACACGCGCCCAGGCAACGCGAGCCAATCTTGCTGGCGGAACAGGAATAATCAACTCATTTGACATAGCGAGCCAAGGCTAGCACAGTCCTGCACCAGACTGCTCGCTTCAGATACATCCGCGTAATCGGCCGCGTCGGTACGAGCTAGCTGCTTCCTTAAACCCGCCTTCGTAGACGACGGCCGGGAACCTGTCCAACGAAAAGACGGGAAGGCTTGTGATTGCCAAGGCCGCTAAAAATGAGACCATCGCTCACGCGTAAGTGGCTCGGATCTCAACTTGGAAGGCTTTTTCATGAACAATATACTGCTGCGAATCCCAATGGGCCTTTGGTCTATCTAATGTGAGGAGAACTGGACAGCCAGGAAACGGGTTCAGGCGGCCATTGGCTGAATGCTCATGCTGACGGCTGAGTGCTGAGTGCTTTACAATCAAATGTTTGCCTGCTCACCATTTTCCAACCAGAGGGAGCGCTACTTTGCCAGACACTATTTATGACGTTGCCATTATCGGCGGAGGGCCCGGCGGATACTCAGCCGCTTTTCGCGCCGGCCAGCTTGGGCTGAAGACCTGCCTCATTGAAAAAGAGGACAAGCTCGGCGGCACGTGCCTCCACGTTGGCTGCATCCCGACTAAAGCGCTGCTTTTTAACGCTGAAGTGTATGACCATCTGAAGGCCGCTGAAGAATATGGCATTGACGGCCTGGGCACCGGCAAGCTGAACTGGAAAAACATTCAGGACCGCAAGAACAAGATCGTAACCAAGCACACCAAGGGGCTCGATTTTCTTGTTCGCAAGAATAAGGTTGACCGCGTCCTGGGCTTTGCCAGTCTTACTGGTCCCGCTAAAAACGGCGTGCATACCGTTCAGGTTGATGGCGGTAAAGGCGCTAGCCAGGTGCAAGCAAAGAATATTGTTCTGGCCACAGGCTCTTTCGCGCGCATGTTGCCCGGCCTCCAAGCCGATGATCGCATTCTCACCAATATTGAAGTCCTCAGCCTGTCGGCTCTTCCCAAATCGATGGTTATCATTGGCTCTGGTGCAGTCGGTGTGGAATTTGCTTCCATCTATCATTCCTTCGGGGCGGAAGTCACTATTATTGAGATGCTGCCGCGCCTGGTTCCTGTGGAAGATGAAGAAGTGAGTAAAGAGCTGCTGCGGTCATTCAAGAAGAAAGGCATCAACTGCTTTGTTAATACCAAGGTAGAAAAAGTTGAGAAGACTAAAAATGGGGTCACAGTAAGCTTCACGCCCAACGGTGAAGCCACGCAAACGCTGGAAGCAGAAAAAGTGCTTGTCGCCGTGGGTCGTGGCCCGAACACTGAAGGAATCGGCTTGGAGAAGACGCCCGTCATCAAAGTGGAACGGGGTTTCGTCCATACCAATGAATGGATGGAGACCGGCGAAAAAGGAATTTATGCCATTGGTGACATTGTTGCCGGTCTACCTCAACTCGCGCACGCAGGAGCTATGGAAGGGATTGTTGCCGTCACGCATATTGCTGGCAAGCCAGACAAGCCGGTGAACAAGAACCACATACCGGGCTGCACCTATTGTGAACCACAGATCGGCAGCGTGGGCCTGACGGAAGCCAAAGCCAAAGAAGCCGGATACCAGGTGAAAGTTGGCAAATTCCCATTCACCGCAAATTCAAAAGCCACCATCATCAACAATCATGAAGGCTTTATTAAAGTCGTGTCAGATGCCAAGTACGGCGAGATCCTGGGTGTCCACATCATTGGCCCGGTTGCAACGGAGCTGATTGCGGAAGCCGTTACGGCGATGGAACTGGAAGCCACTATCGAAGACATGATGTTTACTATCCACGCGCATCCCACGGTTTCAGAAGGAATGCTGGATGCCTTTAGCGCGGTGGAGGGCAAGGCGATTAACGCGTAGGGAGCAATTAGAAGTTAGCCTTTTCTGAAATCCCGAGCGCAGCGAAGGAGCCCTATAGCCGCGATTCTCTTTTGGGACGCGGCACTTCTTCTGATTCGTGTTTATTCGCGTTGATTCGCGGCTAAATTTTCTTTCATCTGCGTTATCAGCATTCATTTGCGGCTGAGCCGTGGCTGAGTGCTGATTGCTAACGGCAAACGTTTCCTGCCCCTGCGGTATCAAAGTATTAGGAGGGACTCCCATGCCCATTGACCCGGTCTGCAAAATGGAAATCAGCATTGCCGATGCTGCAGCCAGCCACGACTTTCACGGTGAAACACTTTATTTCTGCTCCATTGACTGCGTCCATAAATTTGAGCGCGATCCCGCATTTTATATGGACAACATGAGTGACGAAGAGCGGATCGCCTAGCGCGTCCACTTGCCGAAATCAGTGTCAATCCGTGCTATGCGTGGTTAAAATTAGGTAGTGGATCTAAGAGTTATCAATGTCCTTTATCTTGGCCGCGTGGATTACTCCATTGCGCTTGAGCTGCAGCAGACGCTTGTTCGTTTGGTGAAAGAAGGACGCATCGCCCACACGCTGCTTCTGCTGGAACATCCTCCGGTGATCACGATGGGGCGCAGTGCCGGCGAAAAAAATATTGTTGCCTCGCGTGAGTTCCTGGCGAGCAATGGCGTTGAACTGCATGAGACTGATCGCGGCGGCGACGTTACCTTTCACGGCCCCGGCCAACTCGTCGGCTATCCCATTTTTGATCTGCGCGCCTTTGAGCCTCGCATCGGCGCGGTTGATTTTATTCGCAAGCTGGAAGAAGTCCTCATCCGCACCTGCGGCAATTTGGGTGTAGTCACCGAACGCATTCCCGGACTTACAGGCGTGTGGACGCAAAACGACATCCCAGGAAAAATCGCCGCCATTGGCGTCCACATTTCGCGCGCGGTGACCTCGCACGGTTTTGCGCTGAATGTGAATACCAATCTTGATTACTTCAAGCTGATTGTCCCTTGCGGCATCACGGACAAACCCGTGACCTCTTTGGAGCGGGAGATGGAGCAAAGCTTTCTCAGTGGCGACCGCAAACTGCCCTCCCTTGACGACCTGGCACAGCAGGTGGCACGCAACTTTGGCCGCGTCTTTGAGG
>JBAVLE010000372.1:0-4976 GCA_049688735.1 Candidatus Angelobacter sp.
TGGATCACCTCTTCTCCATGAATAATTTCTACTGGCTCAAAGCTCGCGCCAAACAGTTCCACTGGTCCGTTGAAGCGATTCATCTCCACCCGCGCAATCCCGCCAAATTTATAATCAGACTTGAAAATGTAGCGGAAGATATCTTCCAGGCTGTCCGCTGCCGAAGCATGCGCGTACAGCGGAATCTTGCCTTCGCGCCGGAAGCTGAGCGGGCGTATGTCGTCCAGTCCCAGGATATGGTCCGCATGGGCATGCGTGTACAAGACAGCATCGAGCCGTTTGATGTTCTCGCGAATTGCTTGCTCGCGGAAATCCGGCGTGGTATCGATCAGCACCGGGTGGCCATCGTATTCCACCAGAACAGACGGGCGCAGTCGCCGGTCATGTGGATCGTCTGACGTGCATACCCGGCAGTCACACCCGATGGTGGGAACGCCCATTGACGTTCCGCTACCCAGCACGGTTAGAGTCGCCTTCATTTTTTGTCGAGCGGCGGCATCGCTCCCGGTGGCATGGCTCCGGGCTTGGTGGCTGAAGTTGCGACTGCATTCGTGATTTCGATAAATGCCATGCGCAGCTCAAATAGCACGTTTTGCAGTAGCGTTTTCTCGCGATCGGTAAGGTTCCCCTTGGTCTTCTCCTGCAGGACGTTAAGGGAATCAATCGTCTGTCGCGCGCCGATGATGTCCACGCGGGGCGGCTCGTTGTCTTGTCGGATGGCCCCCATCTGAATCAGGGCGCTCATGTAAAAAGATTCAATCACCCGCTCGAAATTCATCTCCATCGGCCCGCCCTGCGGAGTTTTGCCGGCGGCGGAAATCATGTCGTCAATCTTCTTGCCGGATTCCTTATATGCCTCGCTCTGCTGGTGTTGCTCTTCAGCCGTGGGCGGCGGCGCCATCTCTTCTTCCTGCTCGGTTTCTGGCGATCCCGGCTGCACCTGTGTTTGCGCGCCCTGGTTGGCTTGTCCGTCTGAAGGTGGCTGCGCAGGTTGCTTTGCCGCGGGTGGCGTAGCTTGTGCGGCCGGCGGCGTTGCTGGTTTTTCCTCTTCCGCCACTTGTGCGTCAGGACGCGGTTCGCCCTCTGTTCCAAATCTGCGGCGATCTGTTACTACAAACTCTGCCTTTTTCTCAGCCATTCATTCCTCTTCTAATTAGATTTCAGTGGTTCAATTTCAAACGGCAGGTCCACTACTGTGGCTTCAAGGCCGTCCAATGCAATCTTTGGTCCTGCTGCAATTGCTTCGCGCCGCACATAGCCCAACCCAATATTCCTTGCACCTTGCGATGTGGGTATTCGCGCAATGCTCGTGATCTCTGCCACCGCGCGTCCTTCAGACTCGTATTTTCCCAGCGCGGGCATTCGATCGCCGAAAATGAATCCTGCAAACTTTCGATGCACCTGGCCACGTGACCGTATGCGTTCCACAATCTCCTGGCCAATGTAGCAGCCTTTGGTGAAGTTCAATGCCTGTGGCTGTTCCGTCTCCTGCGGCAGGTCTCGATCGCGAATGTCCTGGCCGTAGTTCGGAATGCCTTGCAAAACCCGCCACATTTCCAGCGCTTCTGCTCCCACAGGTTTGGCGCCGGCTTTAACCAGCAGGTTCCATAGTTCCTGCGCTTTGTTGGGATCAAGCCAAAATTCAAACCATCCCGGTTTCTGCTCTGGCCCGCGCACCAGGGTCGCCGCAATATCGTCAAAGCCAACGTCCCGGACTTCCAGCGGTTGCATGCCACTCACTTTGACTCCCGCATTCAAGAGAACCGTTTCGGCTTTTGGCCCGCAAATTCCAACCGAAACTGAATCGGCGCCTACCTCCAAAAGCTCGACTTTATCCATGATGATGAAGCGCCTCATGGCGTGCACCAGCGCTTCTACCTGGCTGGCATCGGTCTCAAGGACAAAAGACTCACCGCGATTGTAGACGTACATATCCCCCAGGATCCTGCCCTGGGCGTTGAGCACAAAATTGTAGTTACCGCGATTCACCGGCAGGTCGCGAACATTATTGGTGACCATATTATGCAGCCAGCGCACCCGGTCGCTGCCGCTCACGTTAATGTGTCCGCGCCAGGCCAGCGCAAAAACGCCACAGCCACTGCGCAAAGCAGCCAACTCCGCAGCGGGGTCCCCAAATTTTAGAGCCGTCTCCACGCCGTTATACGTGCCCAGGCGGGCTTCAGGAGCTTGCAACCAGGGATGGAGAGCAATCTGTGCCATAGTCCAATATTTGATTATAGCCAAGCTGGCAGGATGCATGCCGCTTTGGAACAAAAGACCGCGTGCTCAGAGCGCAGAAAACACGCCCGGGGCGTCCTATACGTTGTGCGATGCAACATAATATGATGCGTTGACTTATAGCGCTTTGAGGGATGTCTTCAGTCGCGTAAAGAACATCTTGCGGCAACGCTTTCCTAGGCCACGGTCCGTTTCAACTGTCCGCATGCAGCGTAAATATCCCGTCCTCGCGGACGGCGCACAAACGCCGGAATACCCGCCTTGACCAGCAGGTTTTTGAAAACTTGCACGCTCTGCTCTGCCGGTGTTCCGAACTGGATGCCCGGCCCCGGATTGAGCGCTATGAGATTTACTTTGCAGCGGATACCGCGCACCAGTTCAATCACTTCTCGGGCGTGAGCAGGGCTGTCATTCACGTCGCTGAGCAGAACGTATTCAAAGGTGATGCGTTCGCGATTGCGGAGAGGGAAGTCGCGCGCGGCCTGCATGAGCATTTCCAGGTTCCACTTTTTATTGATGGGCATAATACTGCTGCGGACCTGGTCATTCGACGCATTGAGCGAAATCGCCAGTTTAGGACGGATAGGCTCAGCCCCAAAGTCGTGGATTCGGGGAATAATGCCGGACGTCGATACTGTCATGCGCGATTCTGGAAAGCCTACGCCTTCCGCCAGCAGTCGCACGGCCTTGATGAAGTTGGGATAGTTAAGAAAGGGCTCACCCATACCCATAAAAACAATGTTGACGCGCTGGCGCTCCATATTAACCTGGCGGTCATTCAGCACGGCGATGACCTGCCCCACGATTTCTCCGGCCGTCAAGTTGCGTTTTACTCCCAGCAACGCAGTAAGGCAAAACTGGCAGTTCACCGCGCAGCCTACCTGGCTGGAAACGCAGATCGTCGCGCGATGCCACTCTGAATCGCCGGCTTCAGTGCCGTCGCCAGTTTCGCCGTCATCTCCTTCAGGCATCCAGACCGTCTCCACCGTCTCCTCATCGGCCATGGCAATCAGGTAGCGGATGGTTCCGTCAGTGGATTGAAAGCTTTTCTCCACGCGAGGGTGACGAATATCAAGACCTTCTTGCTGCAGCGCGGCGCGAAACGGCTTAGGCAACGTAGTGACGGAGTCCAGCGCGGCGAGCCGCTGGGGATAAATAGCCTCAAACATCTGGCGCGCCCGAAATTCCGGCTGCCCAAATTTTTGTGCAATGCTGCTAAGCTCTTGATAATCAAGGCCTAGCAGGCCGTCTTGGAGCGAATCAGGCATGTGGAGACTAGCTACACTTTAAATTCTACACGCTAAGGGCCAAAAACCGTCTGAATCGCCTAAGGTCTCATTAAGTTATTGAATTATATGAACATATAATTAGCCTTGCGACCATTTCCAGTGTGTAAGAATCAAATGTGAACCAGTGATGGAAACCGCTGTCCTAACCCGAGCCCCTTTGACCGAGCCCCGAAATATTAAACGCGAAGTTCTGCCCAACGGTTTGATCGTGCTGAGTGAAGAGATGGCCCACATCCGTTCCATTGCGATTGGAATCTGGATGAAGACTGGCTCGCGCGATGAGTCGGCTGAACTGAATGGCATCTCGCACTTTACCGAGCACATGGTTTTTAAAGGCACCAAGACGCGCACGGCGCGTGACATCGCCCGCCAAGTGGATTCCATTGGCGGCAACATGGACGCCTTTACCGGAAAAGAAACCATCTGCTTCAATATTAAAGTCCTGGATGAGCATCTCCCTGTAGCTATCGATATCCTCAGCGATTTAGTTCTCAATCCAACTTTCGATCCCAAAGACATCACGCGCGAAAAAGGCGTGATCCTGGAAGAGATCAAGATGGATGAAGACAATCCCGATTACCTGGTGCATGAAATCTTTACCCAGAATTTTTGGAAAGACCATCCGCTGGGCAAGCCTATCCTGGGGACGAAAGAGACTGTCCGCTCCTTTGAGCAGGAGAAACTGTTTGATTTTTATCGGCAGCGCTTTGCACCGAACAACATCATTATTTCGGCTGCGGGCAATCTGAACCACAGCACCTTTGTGGAGCTAATCAAAGAGCGTTTTGCCGGGTTGAGCCGCATGCCGAATGGCTTCCATCTGCCCGCGCCGGCAACCACTTCGCGCGTGATCACCCGCAATAAGAAGTCCCTCGAGCAGGTGCAACTCTGCCTCGGCGTGCCTTCGCACCCCATCTCAGATGAGAAACGATACGTCTCTTACGTGCTCAATACCGTCCTGGGCGGCGGCATGAGTTCGCGGCTCTTCCAGAAGATCCGTGAAGAGCAAGGCCTTGTGTATTCGATCTATAGCGACCTCAATCCTCATCGCGACACCGGCTGCATGGCGATCTACGCCGGCACTTCGGTGGAATCAGTGCGGCAGGTAGTGGACCACATTCTTGCGGAGTTTCTTGAGCTCAAGTCGGCACCTATTCCCGCCGACGAGTTGCGCCGCGCTAAAGACCAACTCAAGGGCGGACTGATGCTGAGCCTGGAATCCAGCACCTCGCGAATGTCGAACCTTGCCCGGCAGGAAATGTATTTTGAGCGCTTCTTCAGCCTCGACGAGACCATCGACCAGATTGAGTCAGTCACCGGCGAAGAAGTTTGCGAAATGGCCAACGCCCTTTTCCATCCCGACAAAGTCGCAGTCACGGTGCTGGGAAACCTGGATGGGCTGAAGCTGTCAAAGGAAAATCTGGTTTTCTAGTTTTTCTGCAATCCCGA
>JBAVLE010000373.1:0-2859 GCA_049688735.1 Candidatus Angelobacter sp.
TAGCCATGATGGCGCGTAAAACCTTGCTCAATCTGTGTGCAGCGGCGGTGGCGGTGCATGTCCCGGAAGCCGCCTATATCCATCAGGATGTCAAACTTGAATTGCTGCCCGGCATGGAAGCTCCGCAACAGCTCATCATGCCGCCCACGATGGCGCATTCCCGAGTCGATAATCTCGCTGCGTTGCTTCGCTGTGAGCGCCTGCACCCGCTCGGTAACCTGCCGGTAGGAGTGATGGCATGCCGAATACAGCAGAGTTGCAGCCATCTCTATCTCTAGCGGCTGCTCCTCCACCAAATCGACGATCTTAGGACTGTGTTCAAGCGGCAAGCCTTCCATCAATTCCGCCGCAGCGTGCTCTAACTCAGTTCGCGTCCGGCTTTCGTACTCGCTGGCATTAGCGTACTTGACCAGCGTAGGCGCAACGCGCGTAGGACGCAGAAGCTGTTGCTCGGCCTTGGCGGCAAGGTCGGGATTACTTGCCTTGATCTCCTCCACCAGCATGCGCATGGATTCAGCCTGGACGTTATACGAAGGTTCGCGGGCCGCATCTTTCAGCAGCGCGCCCAGATGCCGGACCTCAGCATACGTACTCGACAGCAGCCGCGCGATCTGCGTCTCCAGGGTACGGGCGTTGACGATCTGGCCGAGCGACGTGTTTGTGGCCAGCGGCAGAAGGTAGCGGGAATTATCGAACGCGCGTGCGCGAAGCGTTCGCGTGTACTGGTCTTCCGCCATTTCTTGCGGACGAGGAGTTTTGCCGGTGTAGTAGCGCAGCATCTCCTGCGTTAAGGCTTCATACTCGGCAAAAAGAAAATCGATGGTGGCGCAATATTCGGCGCCGGCGGCGGCGTCTGCCTTGAAATCGGGAATGAAATAGCCACTTTTCTTGAAATTCTGGTAGCGCGTGGAGCGCTCTTGTCCGTCCCAGCGCTGCTCATCCACCAGCACAATTGCCGCCAGAATCGACAGCTTTTCAATGGCAAAAGCCAGGTGCGCCAGATCGGCAATTGAGCGATGTCCGTACTGGAAATAAAAAGTGTTGAGGAACTGCTCCGCTTTTTGCTCGCTGATCTCTTTGAGCGACTCCTTCATGGAAAGCGCCGACCGCGAATACTTGGCCATGGCATAGGCCTGTACTTCCGGCTCAACGCCATGCACCGCAAACACGTTGACCTGAGGGCCGGAACTGGCCCCGTTTTTTTCTGTTGCCGTTGGCTTGGTCGTGGGATCGGGCATGAGAGATTGATTTTAGTTCATTCCTCGCAGGTAGGAGTTTTCATTTTTCTGGTGTCCATGCTCTGTTTTTCCCTCTGAGCGTCGCCTTGTAGCGCGAATGGGCAAATTAGCGGAGCAGTAGCCTTGACGTTTCTGAATGATGAGCAAAGTCACGCGATCCGCTCGGAGAGCAGGTCTTGTGCGGGCGATGTGGTGCTTTGGGCTCATGTGAAGAGACCGGAGAGGTCCCTGTTTTTGGCCTGCTGACACTGTTGGTCTATTACCGCAGACGCTCTGCTTGTGAAATAATTGTGGGTTTGCCCGAAGACATCAAAGCATGTAGCACAGGCACTCTTGTGCCTGTGCTGGCGTAAAGCATAGCTTCGCTCGATCAATCGTAAAATGGTGGGAGCGGAGAGACCTAGAAGACTTAGGCGGCGCACCCGGATCGCCGAGCTATAAGCGCCAGGCAGGACACAACTTTTAGTGGACGAAGCCGCAGAAGCGGATTGGAGCGTAGCGACATAAATGATGGACTTTCAGCTTACTGACGAACAATTACAGCTCAAGAAATCCGTGCGCGAATTTGCCGAGCGCGAAATCCTTCCCAACGTGATGAAGTGGGACGAAGCAAATCAATTCCCCACGGAAACGATCAAGGAACTAGGGCGCATGGGCGTGCTGGGCATCATCTTTCCCACCGAGTACGGCGGCGCCGGGCTGGGCTACGTGGAATATGTGATCGCCATTGAAGAGCTTTCCCGCGTGGATGGATCGGTGGGCATTACCGTGGCAGCGCATAACTCGCTCTGTTCCAACCATATTTATCTTGCGGGCAATGAGGAGCAGCGGAAGAAATATGTTCCCAGGCTGGCCACCGGAGAGTGGCTGGGCGCTTGGGGCTTAACTGAGCCGGGCTCCGGCTCAGACGCTGGCGGCGCGCGCATGAGCGCAGTGCGCAAAGGCAAAAGTGGCGGCTGGGTGCTCAACGGCACCAAAACTTTTATCACCAATGGGCACTATGCTGACGTTGCCGTGGTGATCGCCGTGACGGACAAGACTGCGAACACGCATGGGCTCTCCGCATTTATCGTGGAAAAAGGGACCAAGGGCTTTCGCCCTGGCAAAAAAGAAAATAAGCTGGGCCTGCGCGCCAGCGATACCTCTGAGTTGATCTTTGAAGATTGCCATGTGCCGGAAGAAGCCCTTGTAGGCGGAGAAGGCCAGGGCTTTGTGGACGCAATGCGCGTGCTCGATGGCGGCCGCATCTCCATAGCCGCCCTTGGCCTGGGGATGGCGCAAGGCGCGTATGAAGCAGCACTCAAATATTCCAAGCAGCGACGGCAGTTCGGAAAGGCCATTAGCGAATTTCAGGCCATACAATGGAAGCTGGCGGACATGGCCACGGAAATTGACGCCGGGAGGCTGCTCACGATGCGCGCTGCCTCCATGAAAGACGCAGGCATGAAGACGACGCAGGAATCCTCAATGGCCAAGCTTTATACCGGCGAAGTTGCCGTCAAATGCGCGAATGAATGCGTGCAGATTCACGGCGGCTATGGGTTCATTAAGGATTATCCGGCAGAAAAGTTTTATCGCGACGTGAAGCTCTGCACCATCGGCGAAGGTACCAGCGAAATCC
>JBAVLE010000374.1:0-28459 GCA_049688735.1 Candidatus Angelobacter sp.
TGACTGCGCTCCTATGGGCGGCGCAAAATTAATTTTGTAGGCTACGGCATAGCCGGATGCAGGATAAGCGCCAATAAATTTGTTGCCATCGCGAACTTCTATCTCACGCTTGATGCGTAGATACGTGCGCTTCTTTCTTTGCTGCCTTAAGCCTGCTTGAAGGACCATATCGACAAATGGCTTTGCGCTGCCATCAAGAATGGGAAGCTCAAGGTTATCCAGTTCCACGACTGCGTTATCCAGGCCAATGCCGATAAAAGCTGAGAGCAGATGTTCAGTGGTAGAAATCAGAACGCCTTTTTTTTGCAGGCTGGTGGCGTAGCTCACGCGGGCCACGTTGCGGCCAATGGCTTCAATCTCAAAACCGTCAAGGTCACTGCGGCGGAAGACAATGCCTGTTCCGGTGGCAGCAGGTAAGATTCGGAGAGTTACAGCAGCCCCACTGTGCAGCCCTATGCCTTTGCACTCAACCGGAGCCCGAACTGTCTGTTCAAATGGCAAGTTATTCCAACCAAACAGATTACACCGGCAGAGACAAGGAGCAGTGTTGTTTTTTTACAACAGAGCGTGGCTTTGGCTATTAACTCACGCTTGCGCAATAACTTCGCAGATCCAGGCCATAGCGGAACTACTTCTCTTTCACCGGATTGATTTTGGCTACGGCGGGATCAAACAAGGAATCGGCAGGATGGGTGTTGTAGGTAATATTCAAAATAATTTGCTGCGAGATGGTTTCGCCATTCCGCTTGATGAGGGTCATGCGCGGCGTGTTGATTCCCTGGATTACTTTCCAGTCGCCATATACCAATACTTCTTCATCGCGCTCCCGATAACGAGGATCACGGGTAGAGAAGCGCTTCTCCAGCGGCAGATGTGTTGAAGGATCCACAAGAATTGTTACTGACTCATTTTTGGAATTGATGATCGTCAGTTTCTCCGCCATGTGACCCTCAGAGACGCTCGGGCCTTCATCCAGCAAAAGGATTCCCGGCTCTTTCAGCCAGGTGCGCAGCACATTTTCCAGCGAGTAATAGCGGCGGACAATCGCTTGGCCGAACTTCTCTTCCTTGTGTATGTCTATGGGACGAACACCTCGATAGGTAATTTCATATGCCTGATCGCCCACATAGAGCTGTACGATGTCGCGTTGCTTCGTGAACTCAGTGCGCTCTTTGTCTGGCCACTTCCAGAAACGATAAAATAAGATGGTGCCTTGAAGCGATTCGTTGTGATAGGTGCCGGAGCGGCCTTCAGCGTAATAATCCTGCACGGTCAGGTAAGACTGTCCTCCCAGCGCCTGGATCATCTGGTCAACGAGCGCGCGCGCCTTCTGCTGGTTGGTTTGCGCACTGGCGGGATTGGCGGTTGAGTTTTGCTGGCCATAGAGGCTGGCCACGCACAGGCAGATAAGAGCAACTATTTTCATGAGGATCAATACTTTCTTAGATGCAGGAATAATCCGAGTTGCTGCTTTCGCCTCACCCTACCAGCACCGCACCGCCGTTGACGTTAAGGATTTCTCCCGTGATAAAGCCGGCATGGGATGTACAGAGAAACAGGACGGATGCCGCAATCTCTTCCGGCTTGCCCGCGCGGCCAAGAGGAATGGTGGCATAAACGCGTTTGCTGATGGTTGCGTCATGCAGCGCCGGGGCAGCCATATCCGTTTCCACCCAGCCCGGGGCGACACAGTTTACATAAATACCGTCGCGCGCCAGCTCCGTGGAAAGGCCTTTCACCATGCTGATAATTGCTCCCTTGCTCGCCGCATAGTCACAGTGGAACGCTTCTCCGCGTTGGCCTGCAGTAGAACTGATCAATACAATATGCCCGCCGGAGCATTGGAGTTTCATCTGCTCCACGCCATATTTCACCAAGCCAAAAAGACCGTCGACGTTAATGGCAAGAGTGGAGCGCCATTGCTCGTCAGACATCTGATCAATCGGCGTGTCCTGCGGCGGCCAGACTCCGTGATTTCCTACAATGATGTCCACCTTGCCGAAAGTTTGAATGGCTGCGTCGATCAATGGCTTTGCCGCTTCAGCTGAAGAAAGATCAGCCTGGACGGCGACGCATTGCTTTACGCCGCCGCACTCCCAGCAAAGGTCGTCCGCTACTTTGCTGGCTTTTTGATAGTTGAATACAACGCGCGCTCCTGCGTGCGTGAACATTCTCACAATCGCAGCGCCGATGCCGCGCGAACCTCCCGTAACAACGGCAACGCGGCCTTCGAGCGAGAGGACAATCCCTTTTCCCGACATGGCAAGTACGATACGGAACAATACGCCTTCGGCGCAAGGTCGGCGATTATTAGGGATTGCGCCTGTTCCATTCGCGCGCTGAATCCACAAACGCACGAAACAGGTTGCTGGAAAATCGGTCGGTCTCAAACGTCCGCTCCGGATGCCATTGCACTGCCAGGACGTAATGGCCGGGAACAGTCCCTTCAATTGCTTCAATCACACCATCTTCAGCGCAATGAGCTACTGCGCGCAGGCCGTCGCCTATGACATCAGCCGATTGATGATGGCTGGAATTTACGGGCACTTGTGCGACATGATTCCCGTCAAGGATTTCCTTTGCCAGCAGTGAATCGGCAACCACAGCCACGTCGTGTGCAGCTTCTACTTTGGCGCCCGGACTGTGGTTTACCTTTGACTCTATATGTTGCACCAGCGAACCCGTGCGCCATACGTTGAGGGACTGCAAGCCATAGCAAATGCCGAAGACCGGCTTGTGCAGGTTGTAAGCATCCTGAAGAAGCAGTTCGTCGGCGGCATCCCGGGGCGGGTCTGCAGGCGCGGTTTTGGGATGGACCGCAGCATTGAACTTTTGGGGATCGACGTCGGCTTTGCTTCCAGGCAACAGGATTGCAGCGCAAGAGGTAATGATCCGCGCAATCTCTTCCGGAGAACTCTTTAGGGGGACCACTACAGGCTCGCCCCCTGCAGCTTTGATCGCTTGCAGGTATGGCGGCAAGGCACGGCCGCTATACTCCGGATCGTAAGAGCAGGGCTCGGGAATGGCAATCCTTGGTTTTTCTCCCACTGTCTCACTATTTTTTGACGAATCAAACACAATTTCCATTTCTAGGCCCCGCCGCATCCCACTATAACTTTATAGGTTCGTTCGATGCCGGTTGCTCCGCACGCAAATCAGGGACCAAACAACGCGAATAATAGAGATCGCCCATCACAACCCGTGCCTGATCGGTAATCTTAGCGATATCGCGCGTGGACATGCCCGCAGTCGAGATCGGCGACCCAACCACCATTTGGATTGGCCCTGGCTTGATATGATACGAATTCATTTTGAGCATCTCATAAGTGCCCACCAGGACAATCGGCACCACATCCACCTGCGCTTTCACCGCAGCGTAAAATGCGCCACCCATAAAAGGTTGCAATTGGCCGCTGGGTGAGCGGCCGCCTTCAGGAAAAATCACCAGCGAATTGCCTTTTCTAATCGCCGCCACCGCCAGGTTCAAGCTGCGAACAGATGCTTTGGGATTTTCCAAGACGACCGGAATCTGCCCGGAGCGGCGCAGATGCCAGCCCATAAATGGATAGCGGAACAACTCTTTCTTGGCCAGAATCCTGAACTGAAATGGCAGGTAGGTGTACAAAACCGGAATATCGAAGGCCGAGAGGTGATTGACGACATACACCTGCGGCTTGGAGGTATCGATCCTGTCCAAGCCCTCTACTTGCACATTGGCGCCCACGGTCCAAAGAATCATGCGAGACCACAGCCGCGCAATATTTTGCTGACGTTCTCCCGTTGGATCAAAAAATGAAATAAGGAGGGAAACACAGCCCAGCACGAGAGTGTAAAGCCAAACAAGCGGCGTCCACACAAAATAAGAACGCAAGCGGGAACCCAAATGGCGAATACCGCCCGGTGCTTCCTGTGTTCTGATCTGTGCTTGCGTCGTTTCTGGCACTGATCAAGCACCCTGCCGAGCTGGTTTACGGGCAAGAATGCCCAGCGCTTCACCCACAATGTAAATGGAGCCGGTAATCACGATTACGCCCCGGGATCCAGCCAGAGCGCAGGCGCGCTCCAGCGCTTCCGGTACAGATTTCGCCTGCAAGATCTCAGTTTGCGCGTGCGCTCCCAACTCCGCAATTTGTTGCGGAGAGGCTGCGCGTGGATTCTCCGCATGCGTGGCGATCACACGATCAGCCAAAGGGAAAATAATATCGGCAATCTCGCCGATGGCTTTGTCCCGCATTGCGCCGAAAATAAACGTTAGCGACCGGCCTTCATAGAACGTGGAGAGTGCTGAGCGGAGCGCCCACGCGCCTGCGGGATTGTGTGCCACATCAAGCACAATTTCAGGAAAGCCATCGGCTGCCGGAATCACCTGAAATCTGGCAGGCCAGGCGGTGGCGCGAATGCCTTGCTCAATGTCTTCCGCCGCGATGTGAAAACCAAACTTATTGAGTTCTTCTGCGGCAGTAATGGCAAGAGCCAAGTTGCGTAATTGGTGACGGCCGGGAAGAGGGAAATCAACTTTGATCTCTTTGCCCATCACCGCCAGGGTGAACTGGTTATGGGCAACCACCATGTCATCCGTTAGCTCGTCCGCGGCTGGAGTCATGGAAGGCATATGTTTCACGGCGCTTACAGCGCGGGCGTCGCGGCTCATGATCTCTTTGCCTAGCGTCTCATTCACCACTGGATGCTGCGGCAGCAGGACAACGGTCCCTTTCGGACGCAGGATGCCTGCCTTTTCATGGGCAATCTCCGGCAGCGTATTGCCGAGAAAATTCTGGTGATCAAAGTCAATATCGGTAATCACGGAAATCAAAGGATCGACGATGTTGGTAGCATCCAGCCGTCCGCCGAGGCCTACTTCCAGCACAGCCAGTTCCACGCCAGCGCTGGCAAAATATTCAAATGCCATTGCCGTCAGCATCTCAAAAAAGCTGGGATGCCAGGGCAGCTCGCCACGCTCCACCAGTTCATTCGCGCACTGCTCAACGCGGTCATAAATCACCGCAAATTCCGCGTCGCTGATGGCTTCATGATTGATTTGAATGCGCTCGTTCACGCGCAGCAAGTGAGGAGAAGTATAGAGTCCCGTGCGATAACCGGCGGTTTGCACGATACTCGCCAGCGTGGCCGCAGTGGAACCTTTGCCGTTGGTTCCGGCGATCAAGACGCTCTGCAGCTTGCGTTGAGGATTGCCCAGCGCTTCCGCCAATCGGCGCATGTGTGCGAGATCAAACTTGCGGTTCGACGCAAGCTCATGGCCCAGGGCCAGCAGATTGTTTACCGCGGCTTCGTAAGTAGCGGGCACAGCTCAGGCAGCCTTTGGAGCCATGAAATCGAGCGCGCGAGCGATGTATGACTTCATGTCCTTGCGATGAACAACGGCATCCAGCATCCCATGTTGCAGCAGAAATTCGCTCGTCTGGAAACCTTCAGGCAATTTCTGCCGAATGGTCTGCTCAATCACACGCGGTCCGGCAAAACCGATCAGCGCGCCGGGCTCCGCGATATTGAGATCGCCCAGCATGGCGTAAGAAGCCGTTACGCCGCCGGTTGTAGGATCGGTGAGAACAGAAATGTAGGGCACACGGGCTGTATCCAGCCGCGCCAGCGCAGCGGAAATCTTTGCCATCTGCATCAGGCTAACCACGCCCTCCATCATGCGCGCGCCGCCGGAAGCCGAGACCACAATGATCGGCTTGCGCTCTTTGCATGCGCGCTCAATCGCCCGCGTAATGGCTTCACCTACTACCGCGCCCATGCTGCCGCCGATGAAGGAATATTCCATTGAGCTGACGATCACAGGCCGCCCATTCATGGTCCCGGTGGCATTTCGAATTGCATCTTTCAAACCAGTGGACGACTTGCTTTTTTCCAGCCGGGCTTTGTACGGGCGGGTATCAGTAAAATTGAGCGGATCGGTGGATTCCAGGTTTTCATCCTGAATCTCAATGCTGTCTTCGTCCAGAAGAAGCATCAGCCGTTCAGCCGAGCTGATGCGAAAGTGGTAATCGCACTTGGTGCAGACGTTCAGGTTGTCTTCCAGCTCTTTTTTCCAGATGATCTGCCGGCAGCCCTCGCATTTGACCCAAAGGCCTTCCGTGCGGACGCGCTTCTCGTCGGTCGCCTGGATCTCACTGGATTCGCGCTTAAACCACGCCAAGATTGCTCACCTTTCTGATTGCGATCGGCAGCCTGAGCCGGCCCTAAAAGCGCCGCTCTTCCACTTAATATTCGATGCCCCGCTGCGCCAGCACGCCTTTTTCATAGGCATGCTTTACCTGCTTCATTTCCGTTACGGTATCGGCCAACTCAATGATTGTCGGATGCGCGTTCCTTCCCGTCAAGATTACGTGTACCTGAGAAGGTTTCTGCTTTAGAGTCTCCGCAACCTTAGCCGGATCGAGCATGCCATACGTAATGGCGTAATTGATCTCATCCAGCACGATCAAATCCCATTTGCCGGACATGATTGCTTCGTGCGCCTCCTGCCAGGCAGCCTCGACCATGCGAACGTCTTCAGGATCGGTCTCAGCGCCGCCGACTTTTACAAAGCCACGGCCCATCTGCTTCATCACAAAGTTATCGCCGAAGGCCTTTACGGCATCGAGCTCTCCGTAATGCCATGAGCCTTTCAGAAATTGCAGCATCAGCACCTTCATGCCGTTGCCGACTGCGCGCAGCGCTGTCCCCATGGCTGCAGTGGTTTTACCCTTGCCCGGCCCAGTATTTACGATGATCAGCCCCTGGTGAACGTCGCCCATATCATTTTCGCGCAAAGCTTTTGCCCAAAATCAATGGCCGGTATGGTACGGATGGCCTTTTAAGATTGTAAATGCCCGGTAGATTTGCTCCAGCAATACCACCCGCGCCAGCTCATGCGCCAGCGTCATTTTGCCGAAGGAAAGAACCAGATCGGCTGCGCCTCGGGCCTTGTCACTAAAGCCATCGGCTGGCCCAACGGCAAAAAACAGGTTCTGCGTTCCACGGTCTTGCTGGTCGCGCAGCAGGTTGGCAAACTCTTCTGAGGTGAACTGGCGGCCGCGTGCATCCAGCAAGATAAGGACGGGGGCTGACCGTCCCGTGGTGTCAGCGGCCAATTCCAGCAACGCCGGCTCGCTATTCATCTCATGCGATTCCGCGCCAACATAACGCGAGATGCGCTTCAGGTATTCGTCGGTCAGCGCGCGAATAGCAACTTCCTTGGTCTTGCCTATCCAGGCGATCTGAAGTTTCACGCCGATTTCCGTGACTTCTTTTTCGGTTTTGGCGCCCGGGCCTGGCTACGCGCGGTTGTGCGTGGGGCAGCAGCTTTCTTTTTTGCAGGCGCTTTCCCCGCAGTCTGTTTCCTAGACACAGCCTCTTTCTTTGCTGCTGGCTTTTTCGACAGATCGGCTGGCGTGAGTTTTCGTGCCGACTTCCACAGCCGTTCCAGATCGTAAAACTTGCGCGCGCGCTCAGAGAATATGTGCAGAACAAAGTCCACATAGTCCAGAAGCACCCACTCGGCCTGGGTGTAACCTTCAACGCTGTTAGGCCGCTGGCCGGCTTCAGCCAGGTTTTTTTGCACGTCGTCGGCAATGGCTTGTATCTGGCGCGGGTTCGTGCCGGAGCAGACGACAAAATAGTCAGTAAAAGCTCCGCTGCTTTTGTCCATTTCAAGGATGGCAACATCCTCACCCTTCTTGCCTTCAATGGCCTTCACCGCCTGTGCAACTTGCTGCCTGGTCTGTGAACTCATCCGTTCTTATGGCTCCTGCTGGTGTGCCCGTGCTGCCGGGCTTCTTGAAAAGATAGCACTTTGTCCTGGCTTGCGCTGGTACTTTCCTTGCTTGCCGCGCCGACGTAAAGATTCTCTTTCTTGATGTATTCAGCTACCAGCGGCGGTACATATCGGCTGAGCTGCTTTACTGACTTGCCGGCAGCCGCGCGAATCTGCGTGGACGAAACTCTTTCCCGTACCTCGCCCAACAAATGAATGGTCGCGCCCATCAATGGGATGGTTCCTTCAGCACGCTGGGAACGCATGGCCCGCATCATCAATTCTGTTGGACGCAAAGATTCAGGGAGCGCGCGGCCTACCTCGGCCAGCGAATATCCCGGACGGCTGACCACGATGAATTCAACTTCAGCCAGCAATTCTTCCGGCTGCCGCCACGTGGCGATGTCTTTGAAGGCGTCAATGCCGATCAGAAAATATAGCTTGTCACTTTTCCTGAGCGTGTTCTTCAGCCGCCTGACTGTGTCAATGGAGTAATTCGGCTGGCCGATAGGAGCATCGAGCAATGAAGCCACAAAGCGCGCATCGTGGGCCGTGGCGAGCGCGAGCATGGCAAAACGATGCTGGAAATCCGTAAGTTTGCGCTTCTGCTTGTGCGGCGGAAGATCAGCCGGGGCAAAATAAATGCGTCCCAGACCGAACTTTTCCGCAGCAGCGCGCGCCACTGCAATGTGGCCTAAATGAACGGGATCAAAGGTACCGCCGAAAAGAGCAATCTTCATGCTAGCGGGTCTGCCTTTGCTTGAAGGCGCGCTGCTTGGAGACGCGCTTCATGCGTTCAGATTTCTTTTTCTCTTTGCGAGCGGAGACAGGACTCTTTTTTGCCAGAGGATGCTCCTGGGCGTAAGAGCCGGCGCGAATCTCGGCCACCATTTTGCCCAGCGCGTACTTGAGCTCTGGAATGCCTTTACCGGTGACCGCCGATATCTCATACATCTTGAGCTTCAGCTTTTTGCAGTGCTTCGCCAGTTTTTCCAGCTTTTCCGGATTGGCCACGTCAATCTTAGAAGCCACCACAATCATCGGTTTCTTTTCCAGATCAGCGCCAAAGCTTTTTAGCTCGCCCATAATGACTTTGAAATCCGCAACAGGATCAGGCCGTCCGCTGGCGTCAGAAACGTCAATCATATGGAGCAGAACGCGCGTACGCTCAATATGCCGAAGGAACTGGATGCCCAGCCCAGTGCCGGTGTGTGCGCCTTCAATCAGGCCGGGGATATCAGCCACTACGTAGCTCTCCTGGTCTGAAATTTCGCCGATCGTGACCACGCCAAGGTTCGGTTGGAGAGTGGTAAAGGGATAGTCGGCAATCTTGGGCTTGGCCGCCGATATGCGAGAGACCAGAGTCGATTTGCCGACATTGGGATAACCGACAAGTCCGACATCAGCCAGCAGCTTCAACTCCAGGCGAAGAACGCGCTCTTGTCCAGGAAAGCCCTGTTCATGCTCCTGCGGGGCCTGGTGCGTGCTGGTGGCAAAATGCTGATTGCCACGACCACCGCGTCCGCCATTCGCCACAACTAGGCGCTCATCAGCATGGGAGAAATCGTGCAGGCGCTCACCCGTTTCATTGTCATAAACAATGGTTCCGACAGGAACTTTCAAAATGACGCTTTCGCCGTCGCGGCCAGTGCAGTTCGATCCTTCACCGTGGCGTCCGCGCTCGCCTTTGTATTCCGGGTTAAAGCGGAAATGGACCAGCGTATTATGACGCTCGCTCGACTCCATCACAATATCGCCGCCGCGGCCTCCGTCACCGCCAGAAGGACCGCCACGCGGGACGAACTTTTCCCGGCGAAAGGCCATGCATCCATTACCACCGTCGCCAGCCTTAATCCTGATAATTGCTTCATCAATAAACATGCTGTCTATATTGATTGTACAAGCCAGGGTGGGGATTCGCCGCAGCCCGCCAACAGGAACTCGGGGTCAGCGTGCTTCTACTTTTTTTCCATCGCGGCCATGCGGCGCTGCATTTCTTCCGGCGAGACATCTTCAAGATGCACAGCGACAGTCCACTTGTGTCCCCAGGGATCTTCAATGGTGCCGGTGCGGTCGCCGTAAAACTGGTCGGCCACGGGCTTTTTGATGGTTGCGCCCTTGGCGACGGCGCGCTCCACGGTCTTGTCCACATCGTCAACGTAGAGCAGCAAGCCCACCGGAGAATTGCCCAGCGCTTTGGGGCCGACGACATCCATTTCAGGAAACTCATCGGCCATCATGACGAATGAATCGCCGAACTTGAGTTCGGCGTGGCCGACTCGGCCGTCCGGTTGCGGCATGCGCATGATTTCTATGGCTCCGAACACCTGCTTGTAATAATCGATTGCCGCTGCGGCGCCTTTAACCACCAGGTATGGAGTTACGTTGTGATATCCCTCAGGAATTGGTTTTGCTTTGTTTGCCATAAAAATCTCCTTCCGCAGCGTTGAAGTACTGCGACTCAATCTGATTGTGCCGGACGCCGAGCCCTTGAGTATTGTAAAAATTTGACCTACTGGTGGATAGGCACGTGATTTAAGTGATTGGTTTTCTGTGCCAGATAAGTCGTGGGATTGATGCCGGAAAACTCTTTGAAATCGTGGATAAAATGTGCCTGATCAAAATAACCGCAGCTGGCTGCCATCTCCGCCCAGGAAAATTCCATGCCGCTGCGAATCTGCTGCAAGACCTGCTGAAAGCGCCGGACGCGGACAAAGAGTTTGGGCGTAAGACCAACTTCATTGGAGAAAAGCTGGATGAACCGGCGCGAGCTGATGCCGACGTGGTCGGCGAGATCGGCCATAGCAGGAGCAGTATGGATATTGCGGAAAAGGCCCAGCGCGCAATCGACAGCACGATGCCGTTCCAGCGGCTTGAACGCCTGCTCCAACAAGCATTGTTCAAGCACCTGAATTTTCTTTTCCGGCGTTGGCGCTTCCAACAGACGCTCCCGCAGCAGTCCTGCTTCATGGCCCCACAGGTCTTCCAATGAGAAATGTAGATTGTGAAGTTCACTGGCCGGCATTTTGAAAAACGGAAACGCGCCGCCCGGTTTGAAGTGGATGCCTATCACCGAGGCTTGCTGCGCGGTATCGATCACAAAGAAGCTGGAATGTGGGCCGCAGAGCAGCGCACCCGGAAGCCGTGCGTATCGGTCCAGATTCTCACGATCGTAAATCCGCGCCTCGTCTTGCTTGAGATTGATGACTAGCTCAATGGAACCATCCGGCATGAGGCGTTCTTTGCTGTGCGGGCCGGGAGAGTATCCGTCGTAAAACCAGAAGAGCTCAACAAAATTGCCGAGAGGCGGCTTCGGAGTGTGGGTGAAGAACTGCATGCAACGAAAAGATTGTAGACCGAAGCCTGTTGCAGACCAACTCTGCTGATTGACGGCCAGCAAAAAGCCCCGCTGATCGGCGGGGCCGTGTACCTCAAAGAGAAATCTAGGCTTTGGCGCTCTCTGCGGGTTCTACCAGCACAAATCGACCAGAGCCGCCCTTGTCCACAAACTTGATGGTACCGGTGACTTTGGCGAACAAAGTGTCATCTTTGCCGCGACCGACGTTTGCGCCGGGCTTGATGCGCGTGCCGCGCTGGCGGACGATGATGGTGCCGCCGGGGACAAGCTGCCCGCCAAATGCTTTTACGCCAAGCCTTTGCGCGTTGGAGTCGCGCCCGTTTCTGGAACTGCCTAAACCTTTTTTGTGTGCCATAAATCCCTTTTGTTTCTCAGGGGCTAAAGCCCCGGTCGTAAGATTTGTTGACGGTACGACTGAAGTCATGCCCTGTTACTTGTTCTCGATTCAAACAGCAGTGGCGTACGAAACAAAGCGTCCCGCCACCTTAGTTTCTATTTCTTCTTGCCTTTGGCGGCTTTCTTGGCCGTGCTCTTCTTGGCTTTGGACTTGGCCTTCGGTTTGGACTTGCCCTTCGCCGACTTGGCTGGAGCAGCCTCGCCTTCGGTTGCGGGCTTTGCTTTTTTGGGCTTGCGCGCCGGAAGCTCAGGCGCTTTGTGGCTCTCGCCATCGAAAGCGATTTCAGTGATCCTTACCGCGGTAAAAGGCTGGCGATGTCCGTAAATCTTCTTGTACTGCTTTTTGCGCTTGAAGTGGAAGACAAGAATCTTGTCGGCCTTGCCGCCTTCCATAACCTGTCCGCTGACCACTGCGCCTGCACCGGGACCAATGGTGCCTTCCTGCCCGGACACGGCCAGAACGTCATTAAATTCAACCACGTCGCCGTTTGCGGCGGGCAGCTTCTCCATTTTCACAACGTCGCCGGGTGCGACGCGGTATTGCTTTCCACCGGCGCGAATTACCGCGTACATAACTCTCTCCATCGTCCTTTCAAATCGCTTGACCGGAAAAGACTTATATTGACTTGTAAGACTGCTCAGCAGCCATGCTCAACAGGCAGGAATTTCCACCAGTGGCAAACCTTGCAATTTTAACGTGATAGAGGGGGTATGGTCAAACTTATCAGAAACGAGGAGCCTCGTCTGCCAGTTTGATCGTTTGCAGAACTAGGTGGTAGAAACTCGGCGCCAGTTCAGCAACAACCTTGATTCGATTATTGCAGAGTATTTCTTCGTGGTCGATCTTGACGATCCGGCAATCACCTCCCTGTTTACGGGTTTTTATGTCGAAACAAACCGGGTCATAATCGAGATCAGGCCCCTTGCCGAACTGCAGAAAGCCTGCGGGTAATAAGGCATCCCAAAGAAATGGATCGTTGGTCATTTGCTGAAAAAAGCCATTTACGTCATGCCCAGGAGGATTTGCCAAAAGGCGGTAGGTATCCAAATCGACCTCTGCCCATCGATATGAGAGCAGCAGTTGCTCAAAGAGGCGTGGGAAACGAAACTGATTGGGCAGCTCAGCATAGATTTCATCTAGAAATGGCTTTCGAGTTTCAAACCTAATGGGTTTCCAGAGCTTCCGACCGTATTCATCCTCCGCACCGGTGATAAGCTGCTCTGCTGGAGGCATCGAAAATTCGTCGACAACCATTTCATCAAGTCTCTCGAACGCAACAACATATTTCCTGAGTAATTGTTCCTGATCGTTTTTTAGAGTTGTCATCCACTAACCCCGCAGGTACACCCGCCAGAAGAAATAGGCGGTCATGCTGCACCCGATCGTTATTACGATGTAACGCACACTTTTGGGGTCCATCTTTTGCGCGTACCAGGCTCCCACATATCCGCCCAGAGCGCCGCCAAATATCATGACGAGCGCCTGCGGCCAGAACACTGCACGGGCCACGATGAAAACGATTACCGCCACGGCATTTCCGCAGGTGGCCAGCAGGGTCTTGAGACCGTTCATGCTGTGGATGTTTTCAATGCCCATCATCGCCAGCAGTGCCAGCATGACGATCCCCGAGCCAGCGCCCCAGTATCCAATGTAAACGGCCGCGCAGGCCTGAACCATGCTGATACCAACGAGTCGCGGTATAGACGTGCCGGATTCGCTATGGCGGCGGTTGATCCAGCCGGTTACCTTGCCACTGATACTGAAAAGCAAAGTAGCCCCCAGAAGCAGCCATGGAATCATTTTGTCAAAAGTCGATTGCCGTGTCTTGAGGAGCAGGATGGAGCCCACGATGCTCCCAAGAAAGGTAATGATGATGAGCGGAAGAATGCGCTTGACCAGCTGAGGACTCAGGGCTTTACGATAAGCGCCGGTGGAGGCGAGCGTCCCGGGCCACAGGGCGACTGTGCCGGTGGCGTTGGCATTGATGGAAGGCACACCGGAAAAAAGCAATGCGGGGAAAGCAATGAAGCCTCCACCTCCGGCAACGGAGTTTACGGTGCCACCCGCAGCGGCAGCGAGAAAAAGCAGGATGGCATTGTGAGAGCTCACTGGATATTCTAGCAAGCGAGAAAGCGCAACATTTTTGGCATCGAACCGGCGCATCGATTTCGAAAGTAGTCCGCTATCTTTTCAGCGCGATGCGTAACGCGTCTTCAACGCGATAATGATTAACAGCAGCACTAGCGTGACCGCGTTGGCCACAATCACCGGCATCGCCCACAGACGAATACCATAAACGAGCCAGAGCACCACGCCAGCAGAGAAAGTAAGCAGCATGGCCCAGGAAAGATCGTCACAACGTTTGCTGCGCCATGCCTGGACCACCTGCGGGATAAACGCAATTGTAGTCAAAGCTCCGGCGATAAAGCCGAGTAAGGACGTCAGGCGCATGGAAGAAACGATATCAAAATGAAAAAGAGCACGCCAAACCGCTGCGTGCCCTTGTTTCTTAACATCGATCTTTAAGCTACATCAAGAATTCACTTGCCTGCCGAGTGATGGGATGCTGCATCTCTTCAAGCTCATTCTTGACATGGTTCAGGCCATACACCAGTTGCTCAAAGTCGTGGGACATCCTGCGGAACAGCGGCGCGACCTTGGCATACTCAAAGTGTTCAAATTTTGAAACGATGTAGTAGCTCTCCTTGCCGGCTTTCACAAAATCAATGAGGCTTTCCATGCGGGTTTGGCGCAGCCGATATTTATTCAAACCTTGTGGGAACATGCCGGTGAAGAACAACGAGTAGTCGCCGATATGTTTGCGCACCTGGCGCTCACGGTCAAAGGACGGCGCCGGACCATAAATGGGATCTGACTCCAGCAGCATCTCGCCTACGTCGCATAGCGGACGGCCGTCTGCGTTTTTGATCTTGTAGAGAGTCTCTGCTTCGCAGAATTCAGTGAGCAGGTTGGCTACGTAGTCATGCACTTCAACACTGCGCACGCCAACGTCACCATAATTTCGTTCAACTACTTCCTTGAAAAACCGTTGCAATGGATTCGATTCAGGTATCACCTTGTCACCCCTTTTCCCTGCACTACGCCGTCAAATGCCGTTACGTCGTCACCGCCCCGGCATTAAACGCAAAGCAATTGGGGAACGCTGATAAATATGAGTGCAGTATGCGTACTCCGGGTTATCTAAGGCAAGTAATTTGTAAGGTTACGGCGCACTTTGGCAGCAAGACGAATGGAGTGCTAAAAAGCGGATGGACAATGACCGAAAGAGTGGAGCAAGCAACTGCACGAGCGGAACTCTCATCCACTCAAACTTTTTTTCACGAGCTCGCTCACGGTCTTGCCTTCCACGCGCGCGCCGGTGGCCTGGAGTTTTGCCATCACGTTCTTCATCACCGTGCCCATATCTTTCATTGTGGGTGATCCCATTTCAGCGATGGTGGCTTTTACGGCTTCAGCAATTTGCTCCTCACCCATGGCTTTGGGCAGATAGTGCTCAATCATCTTGATCTCTGCCGCTTCTTTGTCCGCCAGTTCCTGACGGCCGCCTTTGGTGAACTGCTCAATGGAATCGCGGCGCTGCTTGATCAGCGTGCTCAGGATCTGCTGTGTCTCTTTGTCGTCGAGAGGCGAGCGCTTTTCAACCTCTTTGTAACTGAGCGCTGACTTGACCATGCGCAGGGTAGAAAGGCGCAGCTCGTCGCGGCTGCGCATGGCCTCAACCATATCTTTTTGGATCTGCTCGCTGATCGTCATCGCTAAAAACCTCACGGTCGTGGAGAAAGAGAATTATAAGCTGAGGCAGTTTGATTCCAGTCTGCGGGCGCATTATGATCGAAACTCCTCCGGAGAAATCATGCAGCCGCTCGCCCTTATCCTGAACATTGCTATTGTTGTGGGCATTGTGGGGATCGTGGTTTATTGGGTGCGGCATTTCGCGGTGTTTCTGGGCTACAAGGCAATTACGCCGGACGTACTTCAGATTGCGGAATTGCTCAAGGCGCAGCCGTTGCGTGATCGCAGCGACGTGGTGCTGGAAGGGCACTACGGCGGCAATCCCACGGTCATTCGGTTCTCTCATCGAGTTGATACGCCGGGGCTCGACATACAGATGCGCGTGCCGGCGGCGATCAGCTTTTTTCTGCTGCCCAAGAGCTTTGCAGCAAAGAACGAAGGACGCGTGCTGATGCGAACCGGCAGCGCGCCTTTGGATAGAAAGTTCCACGCCCGGACCGATCATCCGATGGAATTCAAGATGCTCACTGCTGGAGCAACCGTTAGAGGCGGTCTTGAGCAACTCTGCTGTTCAACCCAGACTGGACTTACCGTTAAAGATCGAGTGATTGAGTTGAGCGAGCTCACCATACCTCCGTTCACGGCCAATCATGTGTTTGATCATTTGCAATCGATGCTGACGCTGGCAAAAGCCATCCATGAAATGCCCGGAGCAGACCTCATCAAAGTTGATCCACTGCCGCGACGGGGAAGCAGTTGGCCAGTGCGGATAGCATTGGCCGGAGGGCTGGTGTGCCTGGTGGCCCTGCTTTTCACACAACCTTACAACCGGATTTCTGGTGCAAGTGCGAATGCTATTCCCGTTGCGCCGCCTTCAGGGGTGGCTCCGAGCGATGCGGTCCGAATGCAGCAATTGCAGGGATGGCACGCGGCGACAAGAGACGACTTCCCCGCCGCAGTGCAACGCTACTTGCAGCAACGCCGGCTGAAACCTCTGGGACACATCGTGGCGGATTTTGGCGGACGAGGCATTGCTATTGATTCAGCTTACCTACTAATTGATACGAGCGGACGCAAAAGAGTGAGCATGCTGGAGAAGGGAACAGTGGCTTACGACGCAATTTTTCCCAAAGTGGATTTTCTGGCGCGGATATCCAAGAGTGCGATGGGAAAGATACAATGGATGTCGTCAGGTCCTCCATTAGCTCCCGATGGCGATGGTTTACTGGTTGTGCAGAACGCGAACGATCCAACCGCAAGCGTGGTGTTGTTGAGACACGGCTCGCAAACCCTCTCAGCCCGTCCCGCAGACTTCAACAAAATTGATCTGGCGCAATAACAGAATTCAGGAACAGGAATAACTAATATGATTCGCAAAGGCCGCCTTTTTACTCCAGGTCCAACCCAGCTTTTACCCTCAGCACAGCTCGCCATGGCCGCTGCCACCATGCACCACCGGACGGCAGAGTTCCGCGCTCTCTATACGCGCGTGCTGGCGGATTTAAAAACCTTTGTTGGTACAAAGAATGAAGTGGTGCTGTTTACCGCCTCCGGCACAGGCGCCATGGAAGCCGCAATGGCCAACCTGACTTCACCCGGAGATAAGGTGCTGATAGTTTCCGCGGGAAAGTTTGGCGAGCGATGGGAAGGACTGGCCAAAGCCTATGGCTGCCAGTTTGAAACTGTCCGGGCACCTTACGGGCAGACAGTAACACCGCAGCAGGCGCGCGAAGCGCTGAAGCCCGAACATAAAGTTCTTTTCATGCAGGCCACGGAAAGCTCAACCGGCGTTCGGCACGATGTTGAAGGAATTGCGCGGCTGGTGAAAGGCACGGACACGCTGCTGGTGGCGGACGCAATCACAGGCCTGGGCACAACCCATTTTGACGCTGACGGCTGGGGCATTGACATGCTGATTGGGGGATCGCAAAAAGCTGTGATGGTTCCTCCAGGCTTGGCTTACTGCTCTGTGAGCGATCGGGCCTGGCAGCGGATGGAGACCACAAAGAATCCGCGCTACTACTTTGACCTGCGGAAAGAAAGAAAGAACGGAGCAAAGGGCGAGTCTTCTTATACGCCTGCTACCGCTTTGGTGGCGGCACTTGCAACGGCGCTGGATTACATCCGCGAACAAGGCGGAGGTGATCTTGCCGCCGGCCGAAAACTTCTGATCGACAACGCGGAAACCGCAGCGGCCATGACGCGGGCTGCGGCCAAAGCGTTGGGACTAAAACTTTTTTCCGCCAGTTCGCCCGGCGCGGCACTCACGGCAATTGCTTCGCCGGACGGCGTGGACTCCAGCGATATCGTAAAAGCGTTCCGTAACCGGTTTGGCGCGATTGTGGCCAATGGACAAGGCGAGATGAAAGGGCAGCTAATCCGTATTGCGCACCTTGGCTACTACGATTACCTGGATACTATCGCCGCGATTGGCGCGCTGGAGCAGGTACTGGCAGAAATGGGCACGCGGATAGAATTAGGCGCGGGATTGAAGGCGGCGCAGCAGGTTTACGCGGAAGAGACGCAGCCGGCGATGGCGGTGAGATAGAAGTGAATGTGTTTTGCTACGTGTCTCGATTAGAGACACGAGGCTTAGCACTTATGCTCCTCAGAATGCTGGTTGCGGAAACACAGGGTCCCTCATGCCTACTCGCGCGCTGAAGAGTGCGCGCGCTCGTCTACGGCCTTCGGGATGACGTTGTTTAATTAAGAAGAGTTTGGGGTTTTTCATGAAAGTTGTAGTCGCAGAAAAAGTTGCGGCGAACGCCGTTCAGCTTCTAAAGGATGAAGCGGACTGGACAGTGATCACGCATGACCAGCTTCCCGATGGCCTGCCAGCAGCGCTGAAGGATGCGGACGCGCTGATTGTGCGGTCTGCGGTGGACGTGAATGCGCAGGTGCTGCGGAGCGCGCAGAAATTGCGGGTTATCGGACGCGCTGGAGTAGGCGTGGACAATATCGACCTGGAAGCCGCGACCAAAGCCGGAATCGCCGTGATGAACACGCCCGGCGCAAACGCGGTGGCCGTGGCGGAACATACCATTGCGCTGATGCTGGCGTTGGCGCGACATATCTGCCGTGCGGATTCCACAACACGCGCAGGCAAATGGGAAAAGAAATCACTGCAAGGCACGGAGCTGCGCGGGAAGACGCTGGGCATTGTTGGGCTGGGTCGTATTGGAATGGCGGTGGCGCAGCGCGCACGCGCTTTTGAAATGAAGGTGATCGCGCATGATCCGTTTGTTTCGGCATCAGTGGCGCATGAGCAGGGAATTCAACTTGCAGAGCTGGACCAGGTCTATGCTCAATCCGACTACCTGACGCTGCACGTGGGGCTAACGCCACAGACGGACGGCATGATTAATGAGAAGTCGCTGGCAAAGATGAAGAAAGGCGTGCGCATCATTAATTGTGCCCGGGGCGAACTGCTGGATGAAGCTGCAGTAGCCACAGCGTTGGCGAGCAAGCAAATCGGCGGGATTGCGCTGGACGTTTTTACGGAAGAGCCGCCGAAGAATTCACCGCTGCTGGCGATGGAAAATGTGATGGCCACACCGCACATTGCGGGATCGACCAATGAAGCGCAGGACGCCGTAGGGTTGCAGATTGCCAGCCAGGTGCGCGAATACCTGAAGCGCGGCGTGATTCAGAACGCAGTGAATATGCCGTCAATCGATCATCAGCAGTACACGCAGATGCAGCCGTACATTGCATTGGCGGAAAAGCTGGGCGCGTTCTTGGCGCACATTGTGACGGCAGCGGGATCGATACAGGAAATTTCTATTCGCTATACCGGACGAATTGCCGAGTGGAATACAGAACTGATTCGCAATGCAGCGATCCAGGGAGTGCTGAACCAGCGTGGAGCAGAACGAGCCAATGTGGTGAACGCGGCAGCTATTGCGCACGAGCGCGGCATACAAGTGCATGAAGCCAAGAAACCTGACGACGGCAGTGGCAGCGTGCCAGGCATGATTGCCCTGATCCTGAAAACTACGCAGGATGAACGACAGGTGCGCGGCGCAGTGTTGCGCGGAAATTCTTTGCGGCTGCTGGGCGTGGATGAAATTGATATTGAAGTACCGTTTGGCGGCAACCTGATTTACATGCGCAATCGCGATGTGCCGGGCGTGGTGGGAAAAATTGGAACACTGCTGGGCCGGCACAATGTAAACATCGGCAATTTTGCGCTGGGACGCAAAGAGCTGAAAGATGGCGCAGAAGCGATTGCCGTAGTGCAAGTTGATTCTCCTGCGCCGGAAGCTGTGTTGCAGGAGATAGCACAACTACCGGAAATGCATGAAGTGCGTGGACTGAGGCTGTAGCTGCTAATTGTGAATATGCGGGCTCGTCTTTGTTGCTCGGGCTTTAGGAACTGATTTCGCACCGCTGCCGACTTTCACATTAAAAGCAAACGGCAGCTTTTTGGGCGGATAGCAAGCATTGTTGTCGCACGCCTGATATTTCAATTCCCCGTGAACGGTGTACGTCCCAGATGACGCTTGTCCGGGCGCCATCACAATGCCTTTAATGGCAAAGTCGCCGGAATAGACGCTCAGCTTGGTGCTGGGATCAAAGGGAAAGCTCATCATCTTGCCCGCGGGATACTGCAGCTTGCCGAACGCCACTTCTGGCGGAAGAGAAAAATGCAGTTGCGTGGGAATCAATTCTTCAGTGAGCGGCTTGCTGGAGTTGATGTGGTACGGGTCCTGGACATGAAATGTGAACTGGACGGGCGCGGAGTGTCCGGGTGTGACAACAATGTTGTTGGCGGCAACAAAGTCAACAAACACGCGCGGTTTGGGAGCCCTTGGATCCTGAGATGAAATTTCTTGCGCAGCAACAAGCGCGCTTCCCAACAGGCCCGTACACACAACAAACAAAATAAGTCGATGAAGTTTCATTCCGCTCCCTGCTTAATTGCCCTGCGCCAATGCGCGCTTTATGGCATCTTCAAAAGTCGCCTCGCCCGCCATGCCTTCGGTTTCGTCCACTATTTTGCCGGAACGATCAAGATAGTAGGTCATGGGCAAATGATCGATTCCGCCATAAAGGTCGCCAATTTTTTCTGTCCCACGCAGTACCATATAGTTCACGCCCATTTTGTGCGTGAAGGTGCTGATCTCTTTGTCATCGGCGTCATCCATGGCCACGCCAACAATCTGCAATCCCTGCGGGCCGTACTTCTTTTGCATGTCGACCAAGGATGGCATTTCAATTTTGCAGGGCTCACACCACGTTGCCCAAAAATTCACCAGCACTGCCTTGCCGCGCAGAGAAGAGAGACTAACTTCTTTGCCGTCAGGGACCGTTTTCAGAGAAAAGTCCGGAGCAACCGAGCCTTTCTGCGGCGCAGGGAACTCGGGCGGTGGTGCGTCGTCGTCTTTTTGCGCGCCATTAGGTTTGGCGGCTTGCTGCACGCCTGAAGGTTGCGCGGCGCTCAAGTCCACTATGTTATTTCCGCGCGAATGCCCTTTCACCACCATCAGCGCGCCGGTGGAAGCCACAACCAGAGATAGGATTAGGACAACTCTTCTATCCACAAAAAATCCTCTAAAACTTTGCTATGCGCCGCCCGCTAAAGCAAGGCCTTCTTAATAGCATCTTCAAATTTCGATTCGCTATCCAGGCCAATAATTTCATGCACAACTTTGCCTGACCGATCCACAAAGAACGATGTCGGCAGGCCGCCAACGCCGCCGTATGAATCCTGTACTTGCTGATTGCCAACAAGAATCGTGTAGTTCACGCCCATTTTCTTGGTGAACTTCGCGATGGTCGCTTCATCGGAATCGTCTTTGGTGATGCCCACAATCTGCAAGCCCTTGTCGCCGTATTTGTTTTGCAAGTCAACCAGCCATGGCATCTCGATCTTGCAGGGGCCGCACCAGGTGGCCCAGAAATTCACCACCACGGCTTTGCCGCGCAGGGAAGAAAGCGTTACGGTCTGGCCCTCTGGAACGCTCTTTAGAGAAAATTCCGGCGCAACGGAACCAATAGCAGGGTCGCTGCCGGAAGGCGCGGTAGAGCCACTCACGTTCTGCTTTGCTGGATCGCCAGTATCCTTGGGCTTGCTGGCGCGCTTGCCCACCAAAAGTAATCCGGTAATCACCACAACCACGCATAGAACTACAGCAACATTACGGTTCAAACCAATTTCCTCACAAAGTAAAGCGGTTTAAAAATCCTAGATAGCTGGAAAGCACAGTGAAATGGCGCGTAAGGATCAGCACACCCAGCACCATCAACAGCACGCCACTGCAAACTTCCAGCGTATGCAGATGCTTGCGAAACCGGCTGTAAAAGCCCAGAAATCGGCCAATCAAAAGTGACGTCAACAGAAACGGCACGGCCAAGCCCAGCGAATAAACCCACAGCAGCATCACGCCCTTGGTCACGGTCTCAGCTGAGCTGGCCATGATCAGGATGGCGGAGATGATCGGGCCCAGGCAGGGCGTCCATCCAAAGGCAAACGCAAAGCCCACAACAAACGCCCCCAGCGGAGACTTGCCGCCTTTCACCGAATGCAGCCGCTTGTCGGCATACAGGGCCTTGATCTTCACAATGCCGGTCAAATGCAGGCCAAAAAGGATGATGACTGCGCCGGCCACCCAGGTCAGGTACTTCTTATATTCATGGATCATCTGGCCAATGCTGGTGGCGGCAGCGCCCAGCATCACAAACACCAGGGTAAAGCCCAGGATAAACATGAGCGAGTGCAACAGCACTGTATTCAACAGCTTGCGGTCTTTGGACTGAAGCTCTTCAACGCTGGCGCCGGAGATAAGCGAGACGTATCCGGGAACCAGCGGCAGCACGCACGGCGACAAGAATGAGACGATTCCGGCCAGAAACGCGGTAATCGGAAAAGGTAATGAGGACATAGGCCTTTCTAAACAGCAAGAAGAAGGATGTCCTTTATTGTAATCTGGTTACACTTTTTCTTACAGAAGGAAAATTCGCAAACCTTACCGCTGATAACACTGATAAAACTGATTTACACGGATCAAAAACGTTCAAACAGGACCACTTTTTGACTTTGTAAATCCGTGTCATCCGTGGTGAGATTTGCTTCGATTACAGATTGCTGAAGGTCTCCGGCTTCTTCTTGGCTGCCGGCGGAGCTTTCTTTTCCGGGATCGTGTCATCGATGATGATCTTCTTCACGCCCTGATCGTCGACCACCTGCGTTGTCGCAGCGGGCTGAGCTGCGGCCTGCTGTTGCGGCTGCTGCTGAAAGCTCTGCTGCACCCGAGGCTGCTGCTGCGCACGAGGCTGAGCCTGATATTGCTGCCGCTGCACCGGCGGCTCTGCAAGCACGGCATAAGGCGCTTTGCCGTGATTTTCCCACTGCGCCGTGCCCTGCTGGATATAGGCTGAAAGCGAGCGGCGGACCTTCGTCAGCGCCGTGTAATCGTCCGTCAATTGCGCGGCTTCAGTCTTCTTGCCGGCAGCCTCGCTGGCGTTGATGAGTGAATCCACTGCCTCGCAAACCAGGCTTACATCGTCATAGAGCTTGAACGTCGTAGACATGCTGCCGCGCGAGCTCTGCACATTGTGGACCAGCTCCGGCAGCGCGTAGCGCAGGTTGCGCTGCAATGAAGTTGCTGCCTGCTGCGCTTCCGCCTGGTGCTCGCCGCTCTTCATAAAGCCCGACTTCCACCCTGATTTCCAGCTCTCCACGTGCATGTTGGCAATGTCATTCTGTGTGGCCTGTGAGACGCGGTCCAGGCTGATCAGCGCGGAGTTCAGGTCCATGTGGCCGGTGTCATGCCGTTGCGCGCCGCGCGTCTGCGCAGCAAGGTTGTAACCCAGGGCAAACACCATCACAAAAATGGCGGCGGCGGAAATCAGGATCTTGGCGGCCAGGCGGTTCTTCATTCTAGAAACTCCCTCGCGATAGAGCACTGGTTTCAATAACAAAACGCTCAGTAATATCCGATGCTCAAGTACCCCCAAGAATAGCGTTACTTTAGGCGAATCAGCGCATTACAAAGGGTCAGGGAACCACCGGCGGGAGTGTTGGGACGTTCGGGGGGAAGCTACAACAGGCGATTCAAGCCCTTTTAACTTTAGTGATGACCAGCCCTTCACTCACACACTCAATGCGGACATTTACGGATTCCCCCTCGTCAAATTTTAAGGTGAGCTGGTGAGCAATCGGCTCAACGTGGGGCTTGCCATTCCGGCTGAATTCAATGCGGAGGTTATCGTCAATCTCAAATTGATCTTTGGCTAAGACAGCCGCAATCTTGCGTAGTTCGTCGACGTCCGGTGCCCGCTCGCCGCGTTCAAACATCCCGATTGTGTTCCGGCAAAGGCTTGCCGCAAGGGCAAGTTCTCCTTGTGTCATTTTCTTCGAGGTAGTCGGACTGAGCGTCTGCCGCCTAGCCCTAGCTATTTCCTCTCCGAGCCGCTTTTTCCAATCAATGACCACGAATGTTGTCAAAATAACTTAAATTGATTTGTGCATTTTTATTGACTTATAATCATTTTGTCAACTAATATGGTCAATACGGAAGACAGAAAGACAACGGTTGTGGTCACGGTCGCATCGTATATAATTGTTGCCTTTCGCCTTGATTTCGTTATCGTATTTCGTACTCTGAAGTAAGGAGGCAAACCAATGAACTCAACATTTGCTCTCCGTACACGCCATTTGGCGCCGCACCGGGACTTGGCTGTTACTGTTTCTGGCAGCTTCCATCGCCACATGCACGAGATTGGGAAGGCAGTTGAAGAACTCGCGTCTTTATCGATCCGGGTACTCTCGCCGGCCGACCCGCGCATTGTTGCCGCGCAGGGCGAATTTCTCTTTGTTGCCAGCGATCCGGTTCGCTCCGTCCGGCTGGTTCAGGACCGACACCTTGAATCGATCCGGGCCTCCAGCTTTCTCTGGCTGGAATGTTCTGACGGATATGTGGGGCAATCAGCCTCAATGGAATTAGGGTTTGCTGCGGCCATTGGGATTCCGATCTATTCCACCCATAAGCCAAGCGATCTGACTCTGCGCCAATATGTAAAGATTGTTCCGTCGCTGGCCGAAGCGGTGCGTTTGGCCCAAGCGAGCCCAAGAGTCAGGCAATCCGAGGGCATTCTTATCAATCCTCGCGCATCCATCGCTGAGGCGCACGATACCCTCGAGCGCCTCGGCACTGTTTTGACCCGCCCGGGGAATTCGGGTGAGCCGGCGCAACGCGCATACGAATATGTGGCGGATGTCCGAAAGACGTTAGCCATGCCCACGCACATGCAATAGCGGTCAGCAGCAACGACAGAAGTTCAGGAACGATCATCTGAATGCTAAGTTTCGAAGAACTGACAGACGCACGACGCTTGCTTCAGAGCTTTTGTGGTTTTCATGCCGCAAGCCTCATGCGACTGCAGTCTGGTATAAGCTTTCGATTGCTTCCCTCTGAACCGGAGCTTACAGCTGACCGAGCTCACCATCTTACGACCTCGGCGACGTGCTTTGATTCGCTCGCAGATTGCCCACCTGGTCTGTTCACTGCTGATGCTCTCCATGTTAATGAGCTCCGCGGAAAGTTTGCTGCAAAAGCACTTGAGCGCACGGATTGGGTTTCTGAAGGATCTGCCGGAATCTATTGCAGATGTCGTGCTCTTCCTGCCGTTGTAACTTTTTTAAATACATATAACAAGTCGATCGAAAGTCACCTAAACGCAATCTTTGCGCAGCTTGATAGCGAGCCATCTAGATTTGGCATCGGTGAGGCGGGTGCTGAATTGCCGTCGCAGGACTGGTATCCGCCGAATGCTTTTCATACATATTGGACTCTTGAAACGCTTGATCGCATCAAAGCCAGTTTTCGCTCAGAATACGAAGCTCTACTGAAAGACAACTCCCTTGACCTTAAACGGAAAACCCAAGGAATGCTCGTTTGGGCAAGACAACAGCTTGGTTCGCAACTTGGACTTCATTCTTCGTCACCAGCCTCGTCAACACTAGACTCAGATCAACTCGCATGGGCCCTTACGATTTTCCTAAGCTTTGACGAAACGTTGAAGGTCAATCTTGAAAAGCGGGACTTTATAAAACAGGCATTGACCTGCCTGTTTTCAACTCAGACCGATGGAACTTGGCGACACTACAAACCATTGTTCCACTACAAAAAGATAGGAAACGCTTATTGTTATGTGTTTGAGACTTTCACAGCGCTTTTGCGATGTGCTCTTCGCGAAGGTGCTGAAGCTGAAATGATTCGTGAGCTTCTGAAGCCATATGCTAAAAACCTGATCGATCTTTGGCGGTATGCTGATTCAACGAAAATCCCGTTGTCACAGAGCAGCAGAGAATTCGGCTGGTGCTCCGATCATAGAACTAATGTCACAGTTCCCGAAAGTTGGGCAACTGCAAGTGTTTTCTCGTACGCACAGGCTCTCAGGAGGCTCATCGGAATTTGGTGTCGCGAAGAAGCTCAGAATAATCTAAGGACCCCACGAAAGAGCCTCAGTATAGATAAGGCTGAGGAGGAAATCGCTTCCAGAGGCAAGACATGGGGAAGCAATAAGACTTCTGTGGCTGAACGACTTTGGACGATGTTTGTCAATCCAGCGCGTAAAGATAAGTATGACGATAAGTTTGAGCCTGATAACCAGCCGATAGGTAAACACCGGGCAAGATCGGCAATTCTCTTTGGGCCACCTGGCACGAGCAAGACGACATTAATCCGTGCATTGGCGGACGCTATCGAATGGCAGTATGTTGAAATACATGCAAGTCATTTTGTTGCCGAAGGTTTAACGGAAGTTCAAAAAACCGCTGACAGGATTTTCAAACAGTTGTCAGAGCTTGATCATGCAGTCGTTCTGTTCGATGAAATTGATGAACTCGTCCGTGAACGTGACATGGAGAAAGATGCTTTTGGCCGGTTTCTTACCACTAGCATGCTTCCTAAGCTAGCTGAGTTGTGGGAAGCGCGAAAAATTTTGTATTTTGTAGCTACGAACCATATTAATTATTTTGACAGCGCAATAATTCGCAGTCACCGCTTCGATGCGCTCATACTCGTTAGCCCCACGTCGTTTAGTGCAAAAATTGACGAGCTAAAAAGACTACTTTCAGACACATACACTTTGCCCAAGATGGAATTTGACGTAAGTGAACAAGATGTAGAGAAAGAACTTGAAGAACTTGACAAACTTGCAAATGGCTTTCATCTTCGCAACTTGTTCAGGGTGTTTCCTCGTTTCACAATTTTTCCTCCTGAGTGGCGAGAGCAAAAACTGACGGGGGAGCATGCGCTTTCAAAATTTGCTTTACTCCGGTGGGACGAACTGAATGAACTCGCATATCGGTTGGTGTTGATCCTCAAGAGCAAGAATCCATATCCAGCAAGGATCTCTCAAGAAATCCTTCGTGAAGCGCTAATGCAGGTGGATGATTCTGAGTGGAGGAAAAACAAGAGCTATGCAGATTACCTGCGAGATCGGCTGTCGGAGCGGCGTGATTATCAAATGCTCAACGTTTGGGAAGTTCACACTGATATCGGGGCTCCAATAGTTGGTGTAGAGGTTAAGAACAATAAGAAATGGATCTCTAGCGCGGTAAACTCAATAAAGGACGTTGAACTACCTGGCTATGAGTTGCGGCCTGCCGGTCTTGGTATCGTCGACCTTAGAGCTGAGATAAAGGAGTGACGAGTTCTGTCTGAGCCAATTGGAAAATATGCCCCATAGGTCTCCTGAACAGCACTTATTGTCTCAGGACTCAATCCTTGCAAGTATTATGGGTTTATTCCCGGCTAAATGGCCCTCTCATCCCACCGAAGATCCGATTTGGGGGCTCCTCCGCATTGTTATTGCACAACAAATCTCAACAAAAGTTGCTTGCCGAATTGCAGAGCGCGCGCGCTCAACTTGTCCCCAACTGGCCAAACCAACCTCAAACGCAGTACCGGATGTCGCGATTTTTCGTTCTCTAGGACTGTCTCAGCGGCGGGCTGAGTGTTGCGTCAATATCGTCGCCCAGTCAGATTCGATTCGCGCCAAGGTCCAACAGGGACAAAGTTGGGAAGAAGCTCTTGCGGGCATCAAAGGGATTGGGCCCTGGACGCTTTCTGTTTTTCGCATCATGGTCCTCAGAGATCCAGACGTGCTCCCGACTGGAGATGTCGGCCTGCAACGAGCAATCGCAAATACTTACGGGCCATCTGCTGACGTCGAAGCTCTTGGGGAATCATGGCGTCCGTTTCGCTCCGTGGCCTGCTGGTACCTTTGGAAAACGCTAGGCAACGAGCAACTTGGCTGAAAGATAACCATGCCCACGTTTTATCTGGCGACCAGAATAGACCGCGCAGCCCAAGCAGAAAAGCTTCTGGAAGGCTTGAAGTCTCGCGGCTGGGAACGGACATTCACATGGACTCGCGAGGAGATAGCAAGGCCTGAAGAATATCCTGAGCTGGCAGTGGCAGAACTTGCCGGTGTGCGCGAAGCAGATGTGTTAATCGTTCTACTTCCTGGCGGAAGGGGAACCCACGTAGAGATTGGTGCGGCCCTTGCTCTTGGCAAGCCCGTGATTCTCCACGCGCCAGATCAAAAGACTTTGGACACTCCTTATCCGTGTGTATTCCACTACCATCCTGGTGTCACGCTCCTGATTTCTGAAGTTGTGGATGTGGGCGCTGTACTCGCATTCATGCCTACCTCTAATTCCTGACCGAGGTTTCTACGAGCCCCACGTTTCCGCAGGTGTATTTGTCGATTTTCGCAACCCTGTACTAAAAATATGTACCACCGCTAAGCAGAGGGTCGCAAAAGACATGACCTATGCTGATGAACTAGTTCGCGCGTGACTGCGTTGAACTATGGCGCTAACATACGGTAGCCCCAAGGGGTGGAAACGCGCAGATCATTGAAATTTAGCAGTCAGCAATCAGCCGTCAGCATTCAGCCAAAACATCGAAGAGCGTTTTGCGACCCTCTGCCGACTTGGGTTTGGGTTTGGGTGGCCCTTGGGTGGCCCAAGCGTGGCCCAAGGGCCACCCAAGCGTCGCGCAAGGGAGGCCCTGGCGTTGATTTGCGTAAGTGGTTGTGTTTGCAACAAAGATCGGAAAATGCCGGGTGGGGCCTGAGGAATCGCCGTGATCGCCGACATCGCAGGTCATCGGGAAAACCCAAGACCCACCGCGGATAAACGCGGAGCAACGCTGATCAAGAGTAGGAATCCGGAGTC
>JBAVLE010000375.1:0-22290 GCA_049688735.1 Candidatus Angelobacter sp.
CCACTTGGCTGCGCATGGGAGGGAATCGCTGCTGTAACCAGCGAAATCACCACCAAAGAGTTAAGAATAAAAGATTGGACACGGTACCTGCTGAGGCTTGGCATAAATTCCGCAGTCGCCGCTCGCCACCGTTTTCGCGGCCAGAACCGCTCCCGGCTTGACGTTCTCGCATATGTATAAGCGTCAATCTCTCCAGCGTGCCCTGCGCTGAACAATATACTCCACAGCATCCCGCGCTGCGCTGTGGCGACAACGGATGCGCTTGCATCATGTGCCATCTCTGTTTACCTGCGTACGCACATTTTCCACGACGGTTGCGAGCCGTGGCGCATGGTCGGCCTGCTTCCTCAGTCTTGACTATGGTCGTATCATTACTTATGCAGCTTGCGGCAGCTTTCCGTTTGGCGTGAGTTTATCCACCAACGTGGGAAGAATGCGGGAAAGCGCCATGCTGGCAATCGTCGGTGGAATACCGGCCCGGCTGGCAAGCTGATTGATCTTGTCCTGTCCCAATATTCCCTGCACTTGTTGCGGCGCAATCGGCTGATTGGCCCCTGTTCCTATCCATGACTGCACAACATGGCCCAGGCCTTGTGATCCCGCATTGTTCACTAGGCTCGATAGTCCAGCATGGCTGCCAAACATCTGTAGCGCGCTCTGCACCAAGCCGGAATGCTGCTCTTGATTCAGTTCTGAATGCTGTTCGACTGCTGACATGACGCTGTCCAAAATACTCATGATCTCTCTCCTTATTTCTTGTTATTGGCTGCGCGACACCCCGGCTTTCTGCGCGTCAGATCCTGCGATATATTTTCGTGCTTGATCTTCCCGTACCAGCGGTCATTCTCTACAGAGCCTCTA
This sequence comes from Candidatus Angelobacter sp., assembly GCA_049688735.1. Lineage (GTDB taxonomy): Bacteria > Acidobacteriota > Terriglobia > Terriglobales > Acidobacteriaceae > Angelobacter. Next base: position 862 of record JBAVLE010000375.1, read on the forward strand.
ATCGTGATATTCCGTAAACGGCGATAGAGAAGATGCACTGAGTTTCCACAGATGTTCGGCTTCAGGACTTGGCGGCTAACTATCAAATAAGAGTTCGGAAGACAAGGCAGCTCAGCGAAAAAGTTAACAGACGTGAAAGTCTAAGGCCCGGAGAAACCGGGCCTTAATTTATGCGACCTTACGAAGGCGGCCTTGGTCCGATGGGGAATTTTTTCCTCTTGTGATGAGCCGGAATATCCATGTAAGAAGGCACGCCCCTGCAATGGCTACTAAAATCGTGTAGATGGTGCCGCCCTGGCCGGAAAAGCCTAAGGCGCGCATGATGAAGCCACCGACGATAGCGCCGGCAATTCCGATCACAATATCCATGAGAGCTCCATACCCTGAGCCGCGCATGATTTTGCCTGTTAGCCAGCCTGCAATGAGGCCGACGATGATCCACCAAACGAAGTGCATTGAATTCTCCTTGATCCTGCTGGGGGTTTTACCATGTGATACGTAGGAGGGATGACCGGGTTGCCGCTGACCGCTGAAAATCGAGAGAGCCTTTGTGCTTCTCCGCTGGTTATTTCTCGCCTGCCGCAGTTCTTGCGTATATATAAGCGTCAATCACCTTCTCCAGCGTGCCCTGAGCCTGAAGAATGTACTCCACGGCATCCCGTGCTGCGCCGTGGCCGCCTATGGAGGCTGTTTGATAATGCGCCATGGCCTTCACCTGCGGACGCGCATTGGCGACGGCAATCGCCAACCCGCAACGTCGCATGATCGGCAGATCGATCACGTCGTCGCCGACGTACGCGATCTGCTCTTCAGTGAAGCCGCTTTCGGCAAGGATCTTATCCAGGATGTCTGACTTATTCTGTGCGCCCTGATAGAGATAATCAATTTTGAGGTCGCGAGCGCGTAAGGCAACAGTTTCCGAAATGCGCTTGGTCACCATACCTGTCTTCAATCCGCCCAGCCGCGCCAGTGAAATGCCTGTCCCGTCGTGGGCGTTGAACCCTTTGGCTTCGATCATGCTCTGGCTGATGATCGCGAACCCGGGCTTGTCGGCATGCTTCTCCGCGTGTGCGTCCGTGCTGCGTGGCGCCGATGCCGGTGCAGGGAAGAGCCATATGGAGCCGTCCGTCAGGACGCCATCCACATCGAACAGGACAACTTTGATTTTCTTTGCGCGATTGAGAGAATCGTTCATTGGTTGTTGGTACTTAGTATTTGGTACTTAGTATTTGGTACTTAGCTGAAAGCTTGCGACAGTTTTTGTTCAGCGAGACCTGTTTGGTTTCAGGCAAAGCTAAATACCAATTACCAATTACCGGTTTTCCCTTTAGCCACTTTTGCCGATTCCGCGAGACAAACCAAAAGCCAGGAGCTAATAGCTAAAAGCTGCTTTATACCATCTGCGTGCCCCACAAATCATGCAGATGAATGATTCCTTCTACCGTCCCGTCCGCCTGCGTAACCACCAGCGACGTAATTTTCTTCTGCTCCATAATGTTCAGCGCGGTCATGGCGAACTCTTCCGGGCGAATCGTTTTGGGATTGGCGCTCACGCACTCTCCAGCGGTCATGCTGAGCACGTCTTTGCGCCTCTCCAGCAGGCGACGCAGGTCGCCATCGCTGATCACCCCCAGCAGTCTGTTGTCCGTGACAACGGTCGTAATGCCCAGCCCTTTGCGAGACATTTCATAGATCACGTCCACCATCTTTGTAGTGCGCTCAACGCGCGGCACTGCGTCCCCGCTGTGCATTAACTGTGAAACACGTGCCAGCTTCTTGCCCAGCTTGCCGCCTGGATGCAGGTCGGCAAAGTCTTCTTCTTTGAAGCCGCGCTTTTCAGAGAGCGCGACCGCCAGCGCATCGCCCAAAGCCAGCATTGCCGTGGTCGAAGCCGTGGGCGCAAGCCCCAGCGAACACGCTTCCTGGTCGATCGAGCAATCCAGCGCCACATCGGCGGCTTGCGCTAGCGTGGATTTTTTGATTGAAGCCGGGTTGTGTGAATTCGTCGAATAAAGTTTGTCGCCCGTGATCGTAATCAGTTTGCTGCCAATCCTGCGGATCGTAACCAGCAGTTGCAGGATCTCTTCTGTCTCGCCGCTCGAAGAAAGCGCCAGCACCACGTCGCCCCGAACCAGCATACCCAAGTCGCCGTGAACGGCTTCCGCCGGATGCAGATAAAGCGCCGGCGTGCCGGTAGAACTCAGGGTTGCGGCAATCTTGCGAGCAATGATTCCGCTCTTGCCCATCCCTGTGACCACTACTCGGCCGCCGCAGGAATCCAGACATTCCACCGCGCGCACAAAATCCTGCGCCATCGGCCCATCAATGCGGTCGGCCAATTCGCGCAGCGCTTCCGCCTCAATGCGCACTACGTTGGAACCAGTGGATTTCACTCGGAATAATAGTAGCAGCTCGCGGCGAAAATTCGCCGCTCAGCAATTGGCAAATGGCAATTAGCAGCTTGGCCAAAAAACCAAAGTCTCCTGGGCACCCTTTGCTAATTGCCAATTGCTATTTGCTAATTGTTGGATTCTAAATTTCCACGACGCGATATGGACACGGCGGATTTTGCGCCATAAGGATTGAGAGGGCCACATTGTGAACCGGCACCCCGCCAATTGTCTTGCCGTCTGGCTTGCCATGATGCGCATGACCGTGGAATGCCACCACAGCCTGATGGCGATCGATCACCTCGGACAGACGCGAGCTGCCCAGAAAGGGAAAAATTTCAAGCCGCTCGCCTTCCACTGTCTCGCAGATCGGCGCATAGTGGGTAACAATAACGATTTTCGGAGTGCGCAGCATGGTGAGGGCACGTTCGAGTTTAAGCGTCTCATCCAGGCTTGCCTGGACGAAAGCTTTAATCTCTTTTTCCCCAAACGCTGTCAACATGCCGCGGCCAAAGCCGCCGGGAAAGCCCTTCGCTCCGGCAAAGCCGACCCCATCGCGTTCATAGCTGCTGCCATCCAGGACTTTGATGCCCTCGGTGGTCATCATCTTGATCAGCTCGGTTTCCTGGCCGCTTTCGTAATCGTGGTTGCCCAACACCGCCACAATGGGAATGCGCAGACGCACCAATCCATTGAGCAGGGAATGCATCTCGTCCGGCTTGCCGTAATTGGTAAGGTCACCCGCAATTACCAGCAGATCGGCTTCATCACGGACCCTTGACAATGGCTCGCGTATGCGGTCATAGCTCTGCGGCGTAAAGTGTAAATCTGCTGTGGCTGCAATTCTCATCAGGTGCTGAATTCTTAACGGCTGAAGAAGGCGCGTTCAGGCCGCATTTTTCGTTTCTCGATGAATTAGTTCGGCTTTCTCCCGGTATTCTTCCTGAATATTGCGCTTGCCCCACTCGGCTACATCAATAGCGAACATCTTGTCATCAATCAAGCTGCCGCGGAAGTTTGCACCCTTATTTGGATGCGCCAGCTCCACGCTAAATCGATGCACCAACTCCGTCCATATCTCCGCTGGAACATAGTCGGAATGTGCGGGATAAATATAGTGATAGAGCACCAGGTTCCAGAACAGCATTTCCCAATGGTCGCCAATGAGGCTCATCAGCCGCTGCCAGTCAAACTTGCCCTTGGTGCCGTAGATCACATGGCAAATATCGGCGCCATCAAAGCGCTCACGCCGTGTGACAAAAATCTTTGATGCAATCAGCTCTTCCGGCGCCAGCACCCGCACGGACAACCCAAATACTTCTGAACGACTGGCATGGCGTATCCATGAATAATCAACCCGCAGCACCGCATTACTCATGCCGGTGATCAAATCCACAAAAAAGCTGCCACGCTTGGCTTTGGCCAGCCACACGGAATCCAGGACCTCGGTTTCGAAACCATCTTTTTCCAGCAGAGCCAGCGCGCGTCCGACTTCTTGCGCAGGAAGAAACATGTCCAGGTCCTTGGTATCGCGCCAGATTCCAGTATGCTCATGCAAGGCAAAAGCCCCGGAAATTACAAATGGGACATGGTTCCGCTCCAGCAGTTGGATCACTTCTCGAAATAGCGACTCCTGCTGCTTGCAAAATACCGGCGGCGTCGAGGAGCTTACTGGCAGCGAAATTTCCTGGTCGTCAGGCATCACGGATTAGATGGCCGTTCCCGATGCCACGTTGTTGAACAACCCTGAAAAATGCACCACGGAAGGTAAGGCCCTGGAACATCATTTGCCCGGAACAGCATCTAATATGGAGGTTGTCCGGGAGTTCCCATGGCCAGGAAAGAATCTGTGATCGAGGTTGAAGGGCGACAGATCAAGCTAACGAATCTGGAAAAAGTGCTCTATCCTAAAGCTGGCTTTACCAAGGGCCAAGTAATCGATTACTACGTTCGCATTGCTCCCGTGCTGCTGCCCCATCTTGCCAACCGCGCGCTTACTCTTAAGCGCTACCCCAATGGCGTTGATGGAATGTTTTTTTATGAGAAAAACTGTCCCACTTATCGTCCCCCATGGATGAAAACCGCCCGCGTCTGGAGCGAAGGTAATAACCGCTTTATGGAGTACTGCGTAGTCGCCGATCTGCCGACGTTGGTCTGGCTCGCCAATCTCGCCGATCTTGAACTGCATACTTCGCTTTCCCGTGCGCCGGAGACGAATCGTCCTACCGTTATCGCCTTCGATCTCGATCCCGGTCCGCCTGCCAGCATTGTGCAGTGCTGCCAAGTTGGCCTCTGGGTACGCGACATCTTTGAGCAGTTCGGATTGCAGGCTTTTCCCAAGACCTCAGGCTCTAAGGGACTTCAGGTTTACGTTCCTCTGAATACGCCCGTGAGCTATGAAGAGACGAAACCTTTCGCCAAGGCCATTGCCCGGCTCCTGGAAGCGCGCCATCCCGATGGGGTGGTTTCTGACATGAAAAAGGCCCTGCGCGTAAATAAAGTCTTTGTGGACTGGAGCCAGAACGACGATTACAAAACTACAGTCAACGTTTATTCATTGCGTGCCAAAGACCAGCCCACAGTGTCGACCCCGGTTACGTGGCAAGAGGTGGAAAGCTGTCTGAAAAAGGCCGATCCCGAATTGCTGGTTTTTACCTGTGACCAAGCCTTGCAACGAGCTGAAAAATCGGGAGACCTTTTTGAGCCAGTGCTTACGCTGAAACAGAAGCTGCCTCCACTCACGGCGCTGGGACAGGATGACTCTCAAGCAATGGCTGAATCACCAGCGGCATCGAAGGTTAGAAAAATCCAACCTGCGCGCGGTGCCCGTAAAACCGCTTCCAAGACGGTCGCCAAAGCCGTCAAGCACAAAGCCAAGGCTCGCTAGTTTGTCCGTTCGCAACAGCCGTAAATTGCCTGGTTCAGCCGCTAATCACCGTTTTGTTGAATTTCACATTACTTAAGGACAATCCAATATCCTGATAGTCCAATGGCCATGTTCGCGCCAAAACATATAGCAACTCCAGAGCTCGCGGGCATCAAATTGGGTGTGAGGAAAAATGGCTGAAAAGGGTTTCCAGATCGCGTCCCGGCTGCGCACCCTCACTTCAGAGCTGCGCCTGCTGGAGCGGGACCTCAAGAGTGGCACCATTTCTGACGATGCGGCCCTGCAGGAATTTCGCCATGCCTTGGACGAAATCCGCATGACTTCATGGACCGCCAGCGAACTACACCATGCCCAGCCCGGACGCAAGGAACTGCTTGCATCGTTTCTGGCAGCTGAGCGAATCCGTCGGTTCGCGCAGATGATGCGCGATCTTTCCCTGGACATGGAACAGGAGGACGTAGGCTGGGAAAGCGGTGGTATTCAGACCTTGTACGATGCCGTAACGTTACTGCAATCAAGGCTTGACCGTCTCATCCGCGATCATCGCGCCAATTTCCGCAATCTCAAAGACGATCAACGTTAGTTTAGCGAAGTGCCGCTTCCGCCACCTGGGAGCGGTTTGCCACGCGCTGGTGGCTCGCCGTCAGATGATCCAGCGCAGCATTGATCCCGCCAGCCTTGTGTGGGACCTTTGCCAGGTTCAAACCCATCTCCACGCCGCTCAGAGTTCCTGCCAGCATCAGGTCATTGAAGTGCCCCAAATGCCCAATGCGAAACACCTTGCCTCCGAGCTTGGCCAGCCCTGTGCCCAGAGACATATCAAAGGCTTCCAAAACGACTTCTCTAAACTTGTCAGCGTCATGGCCCATTGGCATGGCGACCGCCGTGAGGGAACTGGAATATTCCTTCGGCTCCTCACACCACACTTCTAGTCCCCAAGCTTCCACGGCTGCCCGAGTGGCTTCAGCATGGCGATCATGCCGGCGAAACACATTCTCGAGCCCTTCTTCATGCAACATGGCCAGCGCTTCCCGGAGTCCCCACAACAGATTCGTTGCCGGAGTGTAAGGGAAGAACCCTGAACGATTTGGCTTTAGCATCTCCTGCCAGTCCCAGTAGTAGCGCGCCATCTTTGCTGACTTGTTCGCGGCCAGCGCCTTGTCTGAAATTGCATTAAAGCTCAGCCCCGGTGGAAGCATGAGGCCTTTTTGCGACCCGCCCACCGCAACGTCCACACCCCATTCCTCATGCCGAAAGTCCATTGATCCCAGCGATGAAATCGTATCCACCATCAACAGTGCCGGATGCTTTGCCCTGTCCATGGCTTTGCGAATCTCGGCAATTCGGCTGGCGACTCCCGTGGAAGTTTCATTGTGCACAACCATCACAGCTTTGATCGCGTCCTGCTTATCTTCTTTCAGACGATGTTCGGCGTCTTCTGGCTGCGCGCCGTGTCGCCAGTTTCCCGGCACATAATCCACAACTAGCCCATGCCTCACAGCGATATCGCGCCACAGGTTGGAAAAATGTCCGGTTTCAAACATCAATACGCGATCACCCGGTGAAAGCGTGTTTACAATCGCCGCTTCCCAAGCGCCTGAGCCGGACGAGGGATAGATCACGACCGGACCTTTGGTCTTGAAGATTGACTTCACTCCTTCAAGCACTTCGGCGCCAAGCTGAGCAAACTCCACGCTGCGATGGTCGATGACAGCCCGGTCCATCGCCCGCAAAACGCGGTCAGGAACGTTGGTCGGTCCCGGGATCTGTAAAAAATGGCGTCCTGTATGGATCATTATTTTTGTCGCTCCGCTCTCCAACCCGCTTGATTGTGATGGTCTGAAAATTGTTCCGCGCCTCGTTATGGCACACTGATTGGAATAGTTTAGATTAATATCGGTTGAGATGGTAAAAGCCGCTTGCGATCCGTGGCATCTGTGCTGATCATTGTTTTTCGAATCCGCGACAATCCGCGTTGATAGGCGGTAAGGTTTGCCTAAAGCCTCTCCACAATCCTTTGCAATTCTTTCGCAATTTCCTCCGGATCGGCAGTCGGCTCAAACCTCACAGGACCACCTATCTTCACTTGCACCACGTTCGGCGGCACGTAATGCTTCTTGGCCACCTTAAAAGGAAACAGGCCCTCGATGCGCATGGGAATAATCGGCAGGTTCAGATGCGTTGCCAGTAATCCGATCCCGCTGCGGAAGGGCGACATCTCGCCCGTCTCAGTCCGGCGGCCTTCAGGAAAAATCACCACGCTGTAGCCGTGATCAACCAGCTCCCCTGCAAAGCGAAAGCTCTCACGATATTTGGCCCGTTGCGGCAGTGAAAAGACATTAAAGAACATAGCGATCAACGCATATCGCATCTGCTCCCACCAGCGCTTCAGAAAAAACCATTCTTTCGGCGGATGACGCATGGAGCGCAGCATCTCACCCTGCATGGCCACGCCCAGCCGGTTGCGCAGATGCATGGGCAGCGCCGCCATCAGGAATCCGATATCGATCTGCGCAATGTGGTTGGAAATAATCAGCGCCGGCCCGTGAAAATCTTTCAATCGTTCCCGGCCTATTATTTTGGGCCGCGCCATCACCCAGATATAAGGCAGCGTGATGCAGTTATAGCCCAGCCCGCGAATCCAGCGCGCAAGCCACTTCTGCGGCCAACGAGAATAAGGATAATTGTTGGTCTTAGTTTCCGGCGCGGACTTCTTCAGCAGGTTCTCCAGGTCCGCGACCGTATTCACCTGGGAAAACTCGCGGTCGCCGAGATCAACCTGATAACGGCTCTCTATCGCCGCCATTAACTCAACACGGTCCAGTGAGCTCAGGCTCAAATCATTTTCCAGATGAGCTCCTGGCTTGAGCTCAACGCGACGTCCTGCAATGTTGCCGATCAGTTCTTCCAGCGTTCCATCGGGTGCCCTATCCTTTGGCGTGCGGTGCGAAAAGGTGGGATCCTCACCATTCACTTGAATTTCCGCTGCCTGACGAATCAACTCCAGCTTCGGTTTTTGCGTGGACGTGCGCGGAAAATCATCATCCGGCCACACCATCCACCGGCGTATCTTCTGGAAGTCGGCCAATGTCTGGTTGGCATTCGCCACCGCCGCGTTGCCTGAGTCTCCATTCTTGAGCAGTAGCACGGCGCAGGCTTCTGCATTGCCTCCTGCCGCCACGCCAACAACTACAACGTCGCGCACCTGCGGCTGCTTGCGAAGCGCCTGCTCCAGATCTTCTGGATAAATCTTCAACCCCGCCGGCGTTACGATTACATTTTTGCTGCGCCCTTTGAAGTAAAGATTGCCTTCTTCATCCATTGCTCCAAGATCGCCGGTGCGAAACCAGCCTTCCTCGCCGGTTACGGGCTTCAGTCCTTTGCCCTGCCAGTACTGGCGCGCTACATTCTCTCCGCGCACCAGAATCTCACCGGTTTCGGGATCGAGCTTCATCTCCCGTCCGGGCAGGACCTTGCCAATCGATCTGCGCCCCACTTTGAAGGGATGGTTCAGGCTGATCAGAGAACTCGTCTCCGTAAGCCCGTAACCCTGCACCACGACATAGCCCAGCCGCCGCCAGAACTCTTCTGTGTTCTGGTCAAGCGCGGCACCGCCGGAGATGATGGCCCAGAACTTCCATCCGAATAGTCTGCGAATTTTCCTGAATCTCCACCAGCGTTTCAGAAAGTGCTCATTTTCAGCTCGTTCCCAGTTCTTTTCGATATACTCGCCCATATCCTCGCGCAGCTTGTTTTTCAGTGACTCCACCACGCGCGGCACCGCCACCAGTACGGAAATGCGTTCCTTCTTAATGGTTGTAATAATGTCGGTGGGCTTAAAGCTGTCCTGGAAATGTACTGTGCCGCCGAGCAGCGCCGGGATAAACATTCCCATGAATTGCCCAAACACGTGGCTCAGCGGCAATAACTCAAGAAAGCGTATGGGATGAAACAGCCGTTCCGATTTTCGATATTTAGGGAACTCGCGCTCAATTGGGTCGACGCTGGCCAGAATGTTGCCGTGAGTCAGGACCACGCCACGCGGCTCCGCTGTGGTGCCGGATGTGAAGACGATTTGCGCCGTGTCGTCGCGGCTGAACTGGATGGGAGCACAAGGTTCTGCTGAGCGTTGCGAAAGAGTCTCGCTGAGGCTTTCCATCTCAAGATAAGCACGTCCTGCTGCATGGACTCCCAAAGCGCTTGCGCAGACAATCAGCTTGGCATCTACATCGGACATCACACGCTGTGCAAAGTCCGGCGCGGCAATGCGATCCATAGGAACTGCCACAGCCCCGCGCAGCATACAACCAAAGAACGCCCCTACCCATTCCGCGCAGTTATCGCCCCACAGCAGCACGCGGTCCCCTTTGCCGATTCCGCGGGCCTCAAGTTCACGCGCAAAGCGAAATGCCAATTCTGCAAGCTGGCCATACGTCCAGCGCAAGGTGCGGAAGCCGCGACGGTATACATATGCGACCTCTTTTCTGCGCGCCAGGTGCAGTTGCGGATACTCGGCTAGGGTCTGTGGCATCTGACTCTAAAATACCGATTCAGCCCACACTACGCAAAGCGGCAAAGCGCGACAGACTGCAGCAACAAAGCAATTGGCAATTAGCCAAAAAGCTCAACCGCAACGGGCGCAGAGGTCGCAAAGGTGATTGGAAATCCGGAACTTACTTCTTACTGTGCGTCCTAAGTGTCCTTTGCGGTGAAAAGGGTTTGGCTGAGGGCTGACTGCTGAGTGCTGACTGCTATGTACTGTAATCCGCATTGATCCGCACGTACTCTGCCGTCAGATCGCAGGAGAGAAACTCCAATGTAGCGCTGCCAGCGCCGAGCGCAATGCGGATTTCATATACCGGCTCCGACATATAAGCGTGCGCCCGATCATGATCGAAAGGGCAGGCAGCGCCGTGGCGGCAAATCTGCTGCTCACCCAGATAAATATTGATCCGTTCTGGGTTAATCTTCACTCCGGAACAACCAATCGCCGACAGGATGCGTCCCCAATTTGGATCAGCGCCTGCCCATGCCGTTTTTACTAATGGCGAGTTGGCAATGGCGCGACCAATTTGCCGCGCTTCACTTCGCGAGTGCGCTTGTTCTATGTTGAGCCGCACGACGTGCTGCACGCCTTCGCCGTCGGCCACGATCTGTCCCGCAAGCGAGCGGCAGACTTTCGTCAACGCCGCCTGAAATTCATTCCGCACAGATTTGAATTGCACGCCGCTCTTGCCGCTGGCCAGCAGCAGCGCTGTATCGTTTGTGGAAGTATCACCGTCGATGGAAATATTGTTGAAGCTCTGGTCGGCCGCTTCTTTCAAGCATGTTTGCAGCTCGCGCGGGCTCGCCGCCAGGTCGGTAAACAGATAAACCAGCATAGTTGCCATGTTGGGATGGATCATGCCCGCGCCTTTGGCGACTCCCGCCAGAATTACCGGCGTTTGATTGAATGTGATCGATTGTGCAGCAACTTTCTTGTGAGTATCAGTGGTAAGGATTGCTTTGGCGAATTGATCGAACGCTTCAAGGCCGGGAGAGGCTGAATTGACCAGCGAGGGAATAGCGGCCTGAATTTTGTCCAACGGAAGTTGCACGCCAATGATCCCCGTAGAAGAAGGGAACACGCGGTGCGGACTGACTTGGAGTTGTTTTGCCACCCCGATGCATACGCTGTTGGCGGCCTTCAGTCCTTGCTTTCCGGTGGCGCAGTTAGCATTGCCGGCATTCACAATGAGCGCCCGTATTATGCCTTGGCTACGGCGAAGATGTTCACGTCCTACCGTGACGGGCGCCGCAACGATCTGATTGCGGGTAAACAGGGCCGCAGCGGAAGCGCCGTCGGGAGCCAAGGCTAATGCTAAATCCGGTTTGCCGCTGGCCTTAATGCCGGCGGTGTAGGCGGAAAAGAGAAATCCCTGAGGCGGGTTCGTACTCACAGGGTCAGCTTAACCAGCGGTTTTGGTATCTGCAAGTCGCGCACCCCGCTGTGTTCGGGAATCTCGCCGCGGAACATGGCAATCTCGTCGCAGGCACTGAATGCGGGACAATGCACACAATCTTTGTAAATCTTATCCGGCAGATCGTCACGCTTGGCCAGGCTGAATCCCATGTGAGCAAAAAATTCTGGGATGCGCGTAAATAGACACACGCAAGTCACTTTATGCCGCTCGGCTTCTTTGAGCAGCGCTTCCACCAGCAGTCGCCCCGCGCCTAGCCCTTTGGTGGAATGCGTTACCGCGATGGAACGAATCTCCGCCAGGTGCATGCCATAAAGGTGCAATGCGCCGCAGCCGACGATCTTGCCATTCTCTTCTGCTACCACAAAGTCGCGCACGTTCTCCCGCAACTCCGCCAGCGTGCGCGGCAGCAATGTGCCATTGCCGGAATACGCCCGGATAATGGCGTGAATTTGCTCCACGTCTGGCAGGATCGCGTTACGCGTGCGTACCATGGGCCTCCTGCATGGTAGCCAGCTTTTCCCGCGCGGCATTAAGCGCCTGTTGCACCCGATGGGCGGCTGTTCCACCCGGAACATCATGGCAAGCGAGAACATTTTCTACAGAGAGTTGCCCGTAGATGTCGGCGTCGAATGCTGAGCTGAATTCACGTAGATCATCGAGCGACAACTGCTCCAGTTCGCACTCCTGCTGCACGCATTTCTGCACCGCCTTGGCGATGACTTCATGTGCCTGCCGAAACGGCACGCCGCGTTTCGACAGATATGTAGCAGCGGCCATGGCGTTCATGAATCCACTTTCGCAGGCGGATTTCATGCGCTCCTGGTTGAACGTCACCTGACGCATAAATCCTGCCGCGACCTTCAGGCAATGGCCGGCCGTGGCTACCGCTTCAAATAACGGCTCCTGCGTTTCCTGCATGTCTTTGTTGTAGGCAAGCGGCAGGCCTTTGACGGCTGTAAGCAACGCCACTTGACTACCGATGATCCGCGCCGATTTTCCCCGTATCAGCTCCAGCGCATCCGGATTTTGCTTCTGCGGCATGGCGCTGCTGCCAGTGGAATAAGCTTCGGGCAACGTGATGAAACCATATTCCTGCGTAGCAAAAAGGATGAACTCCTCTGCCCAGCGGCTGAGGTGGAGGACCAGCAAAGAAAGTGTGTTAGCCAATTCAACTGCGAAGTCCCGATCACTGGTAGCGTCCATGCTGTTGGCGGTGGGGCGCGTGAATCCCAGTGCTCGACTCACTAGATCACGATCCAGCGGCAGCGTTGCTCCGGTGACCGCGCCGGAACCCAGCGGGCATTCGTTCGCTCGCTCGCGGCAATCCAGCAGACGCTCGCCGTCGCGCAAGAACATTTCAAAATAAGCCAGCAGCCAATGCGACGCTAGCACCGGCTCCGCGCGTTGCAGATGCGTGTAAGCGGGCATGGCCAGCGTTTTCGCTTGATCGGCGCGGTCCAGCAGCGCTTCCAACAGATCGCCTAGCAGCGAACGCAGGTTGTCGATTGAGTCGCGCACGAACAGACGCAAGTCAGTGGCGATCTGCTCATTGCGGCTGCGTCCGCTGTGCAGCTTTTTGCCGGTCTCGCCGATGAGCGCTACCAGCTTTTTTTCCACGAAGTGATGCACGTCCTCGGCTTCAGGATCGTCGAAGTATCCGGCCTGGTGCTCACTGGTTTTGCCGATCTCTTCCAGCCCCGCAGCAATCAGCGCAAATTCCGCAGGCGTAACAATGCCCGCGGCTTTGAGCGCCTGTGCATGCGCTCGGCTGGCCGCCAATTCATAGCGCAGCAGTTTCTGGTCGAACGGAAACGACCTCTGCCACTCTTCGAAATGCGGGTCCAGCGGTTGCCGGAACCGGCCTGACCACATCTTCACTTCGTGATCTCCTCCACCCCAACATGAGAAACCCGCGTATCTTGAGGGCCTTGTTTCTGCCTGAGCCGCGCGCGCGACCGTGCAGGCAGGCCCAGAATGCGGATGAAACCTTCCGCGTCTTTCTGGTCATAGCTCTCGCTCATGGTGAATGATGAGAGATCAGTGCGGTAGAGCGAATACTCTGACTCCCGTCCAGCGATCGTGACATTGCCTTTGTAAAGCTTCATCGTTACCGTGCCACTGACTTCCTTCTGCGTCTGCTCGACAAAAGCATCCAGGGCTTCGCGCAACGGAGTGAACCACAGCCCGTAATAGACGATCTCAGCATATTTGAGCGCCATGAGTTGCTTGAAGTGCATGAGGTCGCGCTCCAGGCAAAGCGCTTCCAGTTCGCGATGTGCTGTCAGCAGCAGCGTGCCTCCCGGCGTCTCATAACATCCGCGTGACTTGATGCCGACAAAGCGATTCTCAACCAGATCAATGCGGCCAATGGCGTTGCGTCCGCCAATTTCATTCAGCAGTTCCACCAGCGGCAATGGTTCAAGCCTGAGCCCGTTCACGCTGATTGGCGTTCCCGCCTCAAAACCTATAGTGACCGTTTCTTCCCGGTCGGGCGCTTCTTGTGGCGAACGCGTGAGCTGCCATGTGGATTCAAATGGCTCGTTCGCCGGATCTTCCAATTCGCCGCCTTCATGGCTCAAGTGCCATATGTTGCGATCGCGGCTGTGAATCTTCTCGCGGCTCGCCGTTACAGAGATGCCGCGCGCTTCCGCATAGTCCAGGCAGTCTTCGCGCGATTTCAATGTCCATTCCCGCCACGGCGCAATCACTTTTAGGTCTGGAGCCAGCGCCTGAAATGCGTGTTCAAATCGGACCTGGTCATTACCCTTGCCGGTGCAGCCGTGCGCCAGCGCTGTAGCGTTTTCTTTTAATGCAACTTCTACCTGGTGCTTGGCGATTACCGGCCGGGCCAGCGAAGTTCCCAGAAGATATTTGTGCTCATACTCTGCGCCTGCACGCAGGGCAGGGAAGACGTAATCGCGGAGGAATTCATCCCGCAGATCTTTTACGATCACTTTTGAAGCGCCGGTCTTATGGGCCTTCTCCACCACGGCATCAATGTCTTCGCCCTGGCCCACGTCGGCAATCATGGCGATCACGTCACAGTTATAGTTTTCCTTGAGCCATGGAATAATGATGGACGTATCGAGGCCCCCGGAATATGCCAGTACTACCTGTTCACGCATGATTGCTCCTTGTGGGCGATGTGCGCATTCCGCTGCCCAGTAGTAAAAGTAAGATCGCTTTTTGTATGTGCATGCGGTTTTCCGCCTGGTCAAAAACAATGGACCGTGGCGAATCGATCACGCTCGCAGTTACTTCTTCACCGCGATGCGCCGGCAGGCAGTGCATAAAGACACCATGTGGCGCAGCGTGCGAGAACAGCTCTTCATTCACCTGGTAAGGCGCAAAGATCTTGGAGCGCGCGGCTGCTTCTTTCTCCTGTCCCATGCTGGCCCACACATCGGTATAGATGGCATTGGCGCCCGTAACGGCTTTTACCGCGTCATTGGTGATGTCGATGATCGCGCCCGTGCTGCGGCCAATCTTCTTAGCCGCCGCGGTGACTTCCGGCAGAGGCTCGTAGCCCTTCGGCGTCGCCACAGAAATGCTTGTACCCAGCGCCGCCGCTGCGAGCATGAGTGAATGCGCAACATTGTTGCCATCGCCAACGTAGGCAAGGTGTACCCTGCTCAGGTCGCCAAACTTTTCTTCCAACGTAAAGAAGTCAGCAAATGCCTGGCAAGGATGTTCATAGTCGCTCAGCGCATTAATCACGGGAATGCACGTGTGCCGCGCCATATCCACGATGGTCTTGTGCTCGAAGGTGCGAAGCACCACCGCATCCACCCAGCGCTCAACGTTGCGCGCGATGTCGCATACCGGCTCGCGTTCGCCCAGCAGCGAGCGTGTCTGGTCCATGAACAGCGAAGTGCCGCCCAGGCTTGCCATGCCGGCTTCAAACGTCAGGCGAGTACGCAAAGAAGCTTTCTCAAAGAACAACACCAGTTGCTTGCCCGCAAGCGCGCCGCGAAAATCCGCCGGTCGGTGCTTAATGATGTGCGTCAGCTCAAACATGGACTTTGTTTCTTCCGGAGAAAAGTCCTGGCAAGACACCAGATCGCGGCAGAGCACGGGCTGTTCCACCGGCGCTTTCATGGCTGTGAGATCGTACATCCTGGCTGGCATCATCTATTTGTTCCTCCCGGCGATTGCCGCTGTCTTTTTGTTTTGACCCAATGTGCTTTGTGCCAATACCTGATCCAGTTGCTGCACCGCTGTATCGATGTGCTGCTTTTTGATGATGAAGGGTGGCAGGAACCGTATGACGGTTTCATCCGTCCGGTTCACGATTGTGCCCCGCTTCAGCATCCGTTGAAAAACCTGCTTGGCGGTCTCGGCCGATTCAAGCTCCATGCCGATCATCAGCCCCTCGCCGCGCACTTCAACTATGGAGGGATGTTTTTTCTGCAATCCTTGCAATCGCTCCATGAAGTACGAGCCCACCTTCTGGATGTGCTGCAACATCTTCTCTTTTTCCAGAGTGGTGATCAGTTGCAGCGCCACGGCACAGGCCAATGGGCCGCCGCCGAAAGTTGTGCCGTGCATGCCGGGATGAATGCATGCAGAAACCTTTTCAGTCGCCAACAGCGCCCCCAGCGGCAATCCGCCGGCTATCGGCTTGGCCACAGTGACCAGATCAGGCTGGATGCCGTAATTCTGGTAGGCAAACCAGCGGCCGGTGCGTCCCATGCCGCTCTGGATTTCATCGGCGATCAGCAGCGCGTTGTGCTTGCGGGCAAGTTTGTGCGCAGTGTCAGCAAATTCCTGGCTTACCGGACGGATGCCGCCTTCTCCCTGCACAAACTCAAACCCTATGGCGCAGACGGTGGAGTCGAACTTGCTTTCCAGATCAGCGATGTCATTGAAGCGGACAAATTCCACTCCCGGCACAACCGGAGCAAACGGAGCGCGATATTTTTCTTTGTGCGTGGTCGCCAATGCGCCAAACGTCCTGCCATGGAAAGCATGTTCCAGGGCAAGAATCCGCCACTTTGGTTCTTTGCCTTCAGCGCAATTAGCTTTAGCGTAAGCGCGCGCAAGTTTGAGCGCGCCTTCCCAGGCTTCCGTACCACTGTTGGTGAAAAATGCGCGGTCCATACCGGAAATTTTTGTCAACGCCGCGGCCAAGCGGCCCTGATACTCGTGGTAAAAGAGATTGGAAGTGTGGACCAGCAGCTTCGCCTGCTTCACAATCGTTTTGGTCAACGCGGGATGCGCATAGCCCAGCGCATTTACTCCTATGCCGCTGAGCAGGTCAAGGTATTTGCGGCCCTTGTTGTCATACAAGTAGACGCCGCGACCTTTATGCAGCAGGACGGGATAACGGTCGTAAGTCGAGACCAGCAGCTTGGATTCGAGTTTGCTTACCTGCTCCAGGTTCACGCGACCAGCACCTCCGTCCCTGATTCAATCTTGGCGAAATAAAATTCCGGCAGCGCTTCCACTTCCGCCGCAGGCAGAATGCGTACGCGATTTACGCCGTGCAGTAGCGCATCTTTGCATGCTTGCAATTTGGGTAGCATACCGCCGGCGATCACCGCTTTCTGTGTCAAAGCAGCGGCCATGCCCAGATTGAGCCAGCGAATCACCAGCCCATCGGCATCTTTCACGCCCGGAACATCGGTGAGAAAGATCAGCGCGTTGGCGTGGCAGGCGACAGCGCAGGCTGAAGCCATCTGGTCGGCATTGATGTTGTAATACTGGCCTTCACTGCCCAGGGCAACGCTGGAGATCACGGGAATGCAGCCCTGCTGCCAGATTATCTCGATCCAGCGTGGATCCACCGAACAGATCTCGCCCACAAATCCCAGGTCGTGGCCGTTGGTCATCTTTTTGCGCGCGCGGAACGCCTGGCCGTCGCCGCCGCATAGCCCCATGGCAGACTGGCCCACGCTGCCCAGCGCAGCGACGAGTTTTTTATTCATGTGTCCAGCAAGGACCATCACGGCAAAGTCGCGCGTCTCAGCGTCAGTTACTCGAAAGCCGTCGATGAATTTACTCTGCTTGCCCTTCTGGGCCAGCATGCGAGTAAGAGCAGCGCCGCCACCATGCACCACGGCCACCTGATGCTCCGCAGCCAGTTGCTTCACGGCCAGCACCGCGCGCTGCAGCAGCGCGGCGTCTTCCAGAGTGGCGCCACCGAGCTTGACCACAATCTTCATCTCAGGCCCTCCTCTTCATTCCAGCCAAACACTAGATTCATATTCTGCACAGCCTGCCCCGCCGCGCCTTTTACAAGGTTGTCGAGGCAGGAGATGATGACCATCCGCTTGCCGTCTTGCGCCAAGGTAAAACCGATATCGCAATAATTGGTGTGCAGCGAATATTGAATCTGCGGCAGCTTGCCGGCAGGGAAGACGCGCACGAAAGCGGAGTCGGCATAAAACTTCTTCATGTATGCTTCAATGGCCTCGCCGGTACTAGCTGAATTTAAGCGGACATAAATCGTCGATAAGATTCCACGCGGAATCGGCAGCAGATGCGGCGTGAAGATCAGTTGCTCCGGCAATATGCCAAGCTGCTCCAGAATCTCTCCGGTGTGGCGATGATTGAAGACCGAGTAAGCGGAAAGATTTTCCGCCACTTCCACAAAATGGGTTTTCTGCGTAGGCTGCTTGCCCGCGCCGGAAACGCCCGATTTCGAATCACAGACGACGCCATGATTCAGGTCAACCAACCCCGCGCGGACCAGCGGCGCCAGCGCCAGAATGACGGACGTGGCATAGCAGCCGGCATTGGCGACCAACGCGGCTTCTCTTAGCTCGCTCCGGTGCAGTTCTGGGATTCCGTACACCGCCTGCGCCATGACTTTGTCGGCCAGAGCCGGATTCTCATCCTTGAATTCATAAATCGCGCGATATTCGGGTGTCTCCAGCCGCCATGCGCCGCTCAGGTCTATCACATGAACCCCCTGGGCTACTGCTTCCGGCACCCACTCGCGTGAGACTTCGTGCGGCGTCGCCAGAAAGAGCACGTTCACTCCCTTGGCGCGCAGAGTCTCCCAGCGAAAAGGCTCAAGGGGATATCCGCCGTTGCCGCTGATGTGTGGATAGAGTTCGTCGAGCTTCGCCGTCGCGCTGGCTTCCCCATTGCGGGTAAAGAGCACAGGTTTTTTGGTGTGAGGATGGCGGGCGAGAAGACGCGCCAATTCAAAACCGGCATATCCGGTTGCGCCAACAACCGCGGGCTGGATTGTTTGCGTCATCAGGCGCGCATGTCCTCAAGTCGCGTCTGAAGCTTCTTTGCACTCTTATTATCGGGCGTGATGATCAGCACCGTGTCGTCGCCGGCAACGGTGCCCACAACTTCATCCCAGCCTTCAGAATCCACGCCAAGCGCGACCGGCTGGGCGGCGCCGGAGACAGTCTTGATCACCAGCAGGTTCTGAGCGCGACGGACTTCCACCACGAACTCCCGCACCACGCGGGAAACAGCGGGCGTGGGATCAGGGCCGGCATCGCCGTTTGGCAGCGTGTAGCCTTCAGCGGTCCGCACCAGCCGCAGCTCATTGATGTCGCGCGAAAGTGTGGCCTGCGTCACGGGGAATCCCTTGCGCGCAAGCACCTTTACCAGCTCCTGCTGATTTGGCAGCGGGCCGTTATGTGCAAGCTCGACAATCAATTGCTGTCTGGCCAATTTGCTCATACGAATAATTATGCAGTGTTATGTATAAATATGCATTGTAGAAGTAGATGTGTCAACGTAAAATTGGGGGCAGAGCTTAACTACTGTTTCAATACTGCAAAGATGTGGACATCTTCACAAAGATCGTGCTTAAAGGGGTGATATCTATGCGCGGTGGATTTTTCAGGAGAGATAACTTTCGCCGAATCGCTGAGGAGATTCAGGCCGTTTTAGATAAACTACATTCTTGGTTTTCCCTAAGCGAGTCTAAGGATAAGCGAGATGGGAAACAGCCGAAGCGATAGAAAGGGGCGATTATAATGCCGATTCTGCCAGGGTGGAACACTGTTGAGGGGGCTGCACGTTGGGGCAACGTTTTCACAGTTCTTGGCCTGGTTGCGCTTGCTGGCCTCGTGCTGTTTGATGTGTTGGCTTTCCTTTATGGCAGGCGTGAAAAAGAGCTCATTACTTCACATGACGTTGTCCAGGCTGCGCAACGGGAACAGCAGCGAGCGGCAGAACAGGAGCAAAGTGCCGCGGTAATAAATAACCTTCAGAAACGGCTGAACATCACCGAGCAGAGCCACAAATCGACAGAGCAGGAATTGCAAAAGTCGGCGCAAGAACTGACAAAGTCCACGCAGGAAATAACTGCACTTAAAGAGAGGCAAGCAGCGCGACATCTTACGGATGAGCAAAAGAAGAAATTGGAAGCCCTGCTCGCCCCTGGTGCGGGGACAGCTGTAAAGATCATTTGGCCCATCGGAATGGCCGACGGGGTGTCATACAGCAACGATTTCATTGATGCTTTTAGCAAAGCAGGGTGGAAGGTCGGGCCAGATGACATCGCTCAGGGAGTATTCTCTGGCTATCCGTTGGGAGTCATTATCGTGGTCAAGAGAAGTGACGACCTAACGGCTCAAAAAGCAGGGCTTCTGCAAAGAGCGCTTAAGGAAATAGGAATTGAGGCTCCTGGTGAACTTAGCCCAAATATCGCTGAAGGCCAGATTCAACTCACCATTGGGCACAAAAACTAGCCACAAAGGACATGAAGGAATACAAGGTGAATATGAAACATGGCGGCAGCCGGAGATGCGTACCGCCATGTTTTATCCGGCAGGATCTTTTCGGCCCGGATTTGCCTTCGTGTCCTTTGTGGCTAGTGCTACTTGATCAGTTCGTCCAGGATCTTTTCTGCGTGTTCATGCAGATCGGGCGGCGCGCCATACATTACGCTGGCGGTTTTGCCTGATTTATCGAACAGGAACATGGTTGGGACGGCTGTGATGTCGCCGAACGCCTGAGCTGTGGCTGCGTCGGTAATGGCCCAGTGCAGGTCGGGACTCAGCGTATTCACGGTCTCCCGTACTTTATCTTCGGGCGATTCAACCGCAAATGCGAGAATGGCCACGTTATCGCCATATTTCTTTTTCAGATCGCCAAGCCACTCCAGCGTTGATCGGCATGGAGGACACCACGTGGCCCAGAATTCAACCATCACTACGCGCCCGGCAGCCTGCTCTGCGGTGAGCGGCTTGCCTGACAGATCGGTGAGCGTGAACTTCGGAAGAGACGCAACTGAAGCCATGCTGGTACTGGTTCCTGCGCGCTCGCGGCTGACGACATCTTTCTTGCCCGCAAGAATCAAGTCAATCATGCGGGTCAGATCATTTTTAAATTTCGCCTGGTTGTCTGCGTTGCGCCACGGCGCGTAACGGCCGGTTCCGTCTTTTTCGCCGAAGTAGCCGAAGTCGCGCGGCGCTGCGATCAGGACATCATCCAAAAATATGGCGGGATAGCCTTTCACGCCAAAACGGTCGGCCAGTTTTGAATCACCAAAGTTCTCGCTCACGAATGTAACTTTTCCCGCGTACTTCGCTGCAACTTCCTGGGCCAGCAAACTTGCTGGATCGGAAATGTTTCAAGTGTAGGGCCAGCGAACCAGCGTGAGCGTGGCCGTGCGTCCAGCGCGCTGCTGCAGCGGCGCCGACGGCTTGAGCGCCGCGAAATATGCAGGTATTACCTGCTGCAAAAGAACCTGAGTTGCTCGCAATTCGTCCGGCGAAGGTGCCGCGCCATCTGCTTTGGTCAGCCATCCTTCGGCTCTTTCCAAAAAGATCTGAATGATGGAGTCATCGCGCTTCGAGGCGGAGACTTTCTTCGGCTCGTCTGCTAAGGCAGCGCGCAAAGTTGCCTGCTTCGCCGCATCCGGCACGGCAGGATCGAGCATGCCGAAGTGCCGCACTGCTTCCAGATATTGATACATCGCTCCGGCATACGCCTTGGATGAATCCAATTCCCGGGCGGCCTTAATTGAGGAATTCAAAGCGATGAACCGAGGATGCATGTCAATAGATCGCGGAGGCTGGAAAGCTGCGTTTGTTTTTTCCTGGAGAGATTCCAGCTCTGGAAGTAAGGAACGCAAGGGAGCTGGCGCTGCTTTGCGCGAGACGTTTAACTTGGATACAAATTCTGCGAATGCCGTTTCGCCCTGCGCCTGTCCCATATAAAACAATCCATCTTTCGGCTTGGTGGCAGTTGCAAACCCGCGCCCACCTTCCAG
>JBAVLE010000376.1:0-14069 GCA_049688735.1 Candidatus Angelobacter sp.
ATAGCCTACACTGCTTCAGCCATGGCTTTAGCGCCGGGCGAAGGCACCGCGACCGCGCTTCCGTTTAAATGGGTGAGAATCACGAACAAGCAAAATTTGATGGGATCGATTGGTCAGAAAGTCAGCCCCGCTGCGCCAGATGGCGCGCAAGTGTGCTGGAATGGCTCGAAAGAAATCCCGATCGCGGGCGGATCTTGCTTGGCTCAAACCCCGCAGATGACGCCCGTCTGGGAACTTACCTCTTTGGCTACCACCCCAAGAGTTGGACAAAATCCCGGGTCACGCAGAATCGTACAAATGGAAGTAGCCTTTCCGCCCCCAATCAATCCGCCGGCTGCAATCGCTGCTGAGGCGCCAATTGGGATGCACGGTAGCTTGACGGTCAATGGCTATGACAACTGCAAGTGCACCGCAACGAACGCCAGCCGTCCGGGACAAGCATGCGATGGAAGCCACCTGAGCGTCTTTAGCGCTTCTGGCATAACCCAAGTTGGGGCCGGCTCCGAGACTTTGACCTCCGGAACCGGCACTGGGTTAACCACTTACAACCCCGATGGCACCGTAAAGGTTCAGGGTTCAACGGCTGCAAACCAACCGTGGCCTTATGACGTAAACCAGATGATTGCTGATTATAAGACCAGTGCAAAAAATGCCTCGACTACTTCACCTTGGAGTTTTTCTTGTGGCAGCTCCGGCTGCGGAACCCAGACTGGTGCGAATTTTGGGACCTATCCAAATGGATTGCCAGACGCGCCGAGCTATCCTGCCGGTGGCGCACCCGCAACCGTTTATGTTCCGGGTAGTGTGAAGCTTACCGGGGGCGCCAGCGGGTCGGGCATCCTAATCATTGACGGTGATCTGGACGTCAGTGGCGGTCTGAATTTCTACGGTTTAATCCTGGTCAAGGGCCAAATCACTTTCTCGGGAGGCGGTGCATCAAAAGTCAACCTGTACGGAGCCATGCTGGCAGGTGAAGACGTTAATGCGCAGGACCAGTCGATCGACGGAGATTCAATTGGCGGCAGCTTCAATTTCCAGTACGATTCATGCGCCTTAAGCCTCATACCTCCTTCCGGTCCGCCAAAGCTGCTTGCAACTCACGAAATCATGTATTAAGGGGAATGTAATGAAGAAGTGTCTTTGGATGATGGTCGGGATAATGCTGCTGGGCAGCGCCATAGGGTTTGCGCAGGACGAGTCGCCGTCATTGGGCGAACTGGCAAAGAAAAACAAGACCACGCGCAAACCAGAAAAGTTTTATACCGATGCAGACCTGCCCAGCAGGCCTGCCGATAGTGGGAAAGGGGCTAATGTTGCTCCCGCTGCTAACACATCGGGAGATAAAACATCAGGCCAACCCACTGCTTCAATGCAAGGAAACGGCAGCACAAAGAAGCTAGGCCCGGCATCCAACGATTCCCACGCCGTTGCGGAATTGAAAAAGCAAATCGAGTCCTATCGGCAAGATGAGGATATGTGGAAAAAATCGGCCAAGAGATATGAAGACCTGCTGACGAATGAGACGAATGACTTCAGGCGCCAGACATATGAGGAAGCACTCGAAAATGACCAAAAAAATGCCGCACTCTATCAGCAGAAAGTAGACCAGGCACAAACCGCACTATCGAATGCACAAAAAACGACCTCATCGAATTCATCAAGTTCCTCGGCAAGTCCTCCGGGGCAGCCCTGAGTTAGTAGCACTATTTATAAGCCAGCCTTCCGCGGCTGGCTTTTTTGTGCCCTAGTCCAGAGCAACGCGTCAAGTAAAGATCAACTACGCTACAATTCCTTCCAGCATGGCCGTCTCCCACCATAGCAGTATTGCCGGACTGGACAAACCCGTGTTTCGCCGGCTCTTGCTCTCGTGGTACGCGCAATCTCGGCGCAAGTTGCCGTGGCGTGGAACGACAGACCCCTACTATATTCTTGTGTCCGAAATCATGTTGCAACAGACCCGGGTAGCTGTTGTAGAAGAACGGTACACCAAGTTCATTGCACAATTTCCTTCGGCGGAGCGGCTGGCCCGCGCCAAGGAAGCTACGGTGCTGGCAGCGTGGAGCGGTCTGGGATATTACCGCAGGGCACGAGCGCTGCATGGGGCGGCAAAAGAGATTGTCCAGCGTGGGTCATTTCCACGTACTGCGCTTGAGTTAATGGAATTGCCAGGAGTTGGCCGGTATACGGCGTGCGCTGTCGCCAGCATCGCCTTTGGCGAACCCGTGGCCGTGGTGGATGGCAACGTCAAGCGCGTGATTGATCGCCTGACAAACCGAAAGAGCAAGCCTGCAGATGCCAATATGGAAAAGCAGTATTGGGAGATTGCAGGCCAACTTTTGGATCGGCAGAGTCCCGGCGACTTCAATCAGGCAATGATGGAGCTTGGAGCCTTGGTATGTTTGCCCGGCAAGCCAATGTGCCACGCCTGCCCTGTGGCGAACCTGTGTGGCACCCGTGGTCCCACGGAAAAAGCCGAGCGACCCGCCCGCCGCAAAGCAGAACTGCATTATGCGCTGGAGCGCAGGAACGGCAGTATTCTGTTGCGCCAACGAAACAAGCAAAGCTCGCTGATGCCAGGGATGTGGGAGCTGCCCGAACTTGCAGCGGCAAGCAATGAGCCCAAACTGCCTTTGCTGAAGCTGCGTCATTCCATCACCACCACGGACTACACAGTGTTTGTCCATGCTGGAAAAATGAGAAAGAATCAGAGCGACAGATGGATTCCTTTGCGTTCTGTCTATCGGCTACCACTGACCGGACTGACACGCAAAATCATTCGAGGGTTAGGCGATGCATAAAACATTATTTGTGTTCGCAATGATTCTGGCGGCCTTCGTCGGGCAGGGTTGCTCTGCGTTTGCTTCCGGAGAACTGGCAAAGCCCGCGGTAGCAGCTGACCAGGCACAATTTCCATCCCCGGACTGCTCCGCCGAAGCCAAGTCTCTTCCCCAAGGTACAACGCGCGTATACATTGCCCTGACCAATGGCAAAGATGGAGCCGGGACATCTATGGCCGAAGCACGTGACGGCAGCACCGTGACGAGGTTTGACACAATCCTTCGCTGCTACAGCGAGGGATGTACGGAACGCCAGAATTCCGGCGGGGCGGTGGCGAGGACGGAAAACCTTATCGTCTGTCTCGGGCCAGGAACATTCTGGACCTTGGGCAATTACGATTATCTTATCGACATTCCGCA
This sequence comes from Candidatus Angelobacter sp., assembly GCA_049688735.1. Lineage (GTDB taxonomy): Bacteria > Acidobacteriota > Terriglobia > Terriglobales > Acidobacteriaceae > Angelobacter. The sequence continues at coordinate 3,198 of JBAVLE010000376.1, forward strand.
TCCGAACCCGGCCGGCTTTACGATCGGCAAGGGATGGAAGATTCACGGCTCAGGAAAAGATATGACAGTCGTGAAACTCAGCGACTATCTCCCGATCACCGATCCTAAAAACCAGCAAGTGCTGCCGGTGAATAGCGGCATAGGACTGGTGTTTGGGACGAACTCAGACAATGCTCCAGGGATCGAAATCTCCGATCTGACGATCGATGGAAATTATCCTGTACTGAAGTCGCGTGCGCGGCAAAATGGCATTCAAGCCCTTACGCTGGATGCAATCCACCTGCGCTCAGACTTGGGCGGACATCATATTCACGACGTGAACATAATCAATTCAGCGGCGGAGATTGGCGGCATCAACCCGCGATGGGAGGCCTTTCCAGTTTGGATTCTTTCGGTAGACCGCTCCCGTCCGGGTCAGGACCGTGACAACATTATTGAAAACGTCAGCATGAGCCAGTCTGCCTGCATCCTTTGCACCGCTATCTGCGTGGCGAACGCCACTGCCGAAGTAAAAAATAACGTGGTGGAGGGTTTTCAGATTGGATACGGCGGCTGGGACCTGGCCGGAGGCTCATTTCACGACAACACGGCCATCAATACCGACTACGGTTTCAACATTGACAGCCTGGTGAACAATGGCGTGACGATTGAGCGAAACAAGATTGTTCATCCACGGAAGTACGGCTTTGTGGTGGGAGGCGGGGGCACCTATTCGGACTTTAAATTCCTGGATAATACGGTGCAAGTGGATAAATCGGGAGTGATTGCATTTGTCCTGCAGGGAAACGTGACTGGAGCAGTCATCACGGGTAATAAGGTGCTGGCCGATAATTCTTCAGGCGCTCGCTCCACGGCTTTCAAGATCTATTCTGCAAGCCGCCAGTCCGGACTAAACAGAGACAACATCTATGAATCGAACCAGATAACGTCGGGCATGTCTCTGGCGTTTCAGAGGGCATCGCAGAAATCGCAAAACTGCTTCTTCGATAATCGAGACGAAAAAGGAAATCCACGCAAAGACCTGCCGGATAATCATGATGGCCCATGCGTTTCAGATCCGCGCAAAGCGGAGTCACACTGAAGCCAAGCGCCGGGATTTTCACGAAGTCTACAAAGTTATCTACAATAGACTTTTGGCTGGAGGGGACCCAATGCCCGCACTGGAAGCCGGAGTTCAGGCGCCGGAGATTGAACTGCAATATTTAGATGGACGTAAGTTTTCACTCAAGGAAGAACGCAAGAAAGGCCCCGTAGTGGCGGTGTTTTTTAAGGTGAGCTGCCCGGTTTGCCAGATGGCCTTGCCGTATCTTGACCGCATTTATAAGGCTTATACCAAGAGCAAGGCGTTTACTTTCGTTGGTGTGTCACAGGACAATGCGGCGGACACCAAAGCATTCAACCGGCAATACAACATCGGCTTTCCCGTGTTGCTGGATCCAGTGGGAAAGTATCCAGTGTCAAATGGTTATAAGCTCACCAATGTTCCGACAACCTTTCTTATTTCATCCGAAGGCGAAATTGATTTTGCTACAGTCAGCTGGTCAAAAGCGGATGTGGAGCAGCTAAACCGCCGGCTGGCCGCGCAAAGTGGAGTCTCCGCAGCGCAAATATTTCAGCCGGGGGAAAATGTTTCAGAATTCAAGCCTGGTTGAGAAGCGAAAAACTGATCCGCGGTCGCGGATGAAAAGCACTTAGCAGTCCAGCAATAGTGTTCAACCAAAAGAGGAACCATGAAAAGATTCGGCACATTTTTGTCTATCGCCATCGTTTGTACATGCGTGGCATTCGCTCAAACCGGCGTGCCACCTGCCGCGCAAAAGGCGATGAATGCCATTGACGCGGAGAAGATTCGCGCCACCGTGAAATACCTTTCTGCCGATGCTTTGCAGGGCCGTGGAACCGGACAGAAGGGCGGTGACATGGCCGCAGACTGGATTGCGGCGCAGTTTAAGAGCTATGGCTTAGCGCCCGCCGGCGATCATGGAACATACTTCCAAAAAATCGATTTTTTTGGCGTGACAACAGATCCCAAGCAGACTCAGTTTGCTTTTGTGCCCAAGTCAGGGCCAGAGATGCAACTCAAATTTGCCGATGATTATGTGGCAAATGACCAGACGCACGCGGAAAAGTCGGAGATAGACGCGCCCCTTGTTTTTGTGGGCTACGGAATCAACGCTCCCGAATACAACTGGGATGATTACAAAGGCGTGGACGTGAAAGGCAAAATGCTGCTCATGCTGGTGAATGAGCCGCCTTCTGACGATCCCGATTTTTTCAAAGGCCGGGCGCTCACCTATTACGGTCGCTGGACTTACAAGTATGAAGAAGCGGCGCGCCGCGGGGCCGTGGGCGTGGTGCTGATCCACAAAACAGATATGGCCAGCTATGGCTGGGAAGTGGTGCGCAACTCGTGGGGAGGCGAGTCATCACTGCTGAAAGATGACACGGATCCAAAGCTGAAGTCCGCAGGGTGGATCCAACTGGAAGTGGCGCGCAAATTGGCGACTGCCGCAGGAATGGATTTGGACAAAATGTTCCATGACGCGACCATGCGCAGCTTCAAGCCGGTGGAAATGCCGGTGCGCGTGAAAGAAACCATCGTGAGCAAGGTGCGCAGCTTTACTTCAAGAAACGTGCTGGCACAGGTAAAAGGTTCCGACACGAAGATGGCGCAGCAGGCGATCCTTTACACTGCGCACTACGATCATTTGGGCATCCACCCTGACGAGCCGGGCGACAATATTTATAATGGCGCAGCGGATAATGCCACAGGATGTGGAATCCTGCTGGAACTGGCGCGCGTGCTGGCCGCAGCTTCAGACAAACCCAAGCGGACAATGATTTTTGCTGCCGTTACGGCAGAAGAGCAGGGCTTGCTGGGCTCAAAATATCTGGGACAGCATCCGCCTATCCCGGCAAAAAACATTTCACTGGACCTGAACTATGATGATATCGAGCCGTTGGGAGAGCCGCAGCAGATCGTGGTTTCAGGGGCGGAGCGTACGACTGTTTATCCGCTGGTAGAGAAGGTGGCGAAAGATTTTGACATGTCGATCCAGCCGGACGACCATCCTGAAGCGGGGCACTATTATCGGTCTGATCACTTCAGCCTGGCGCGGGTGGGCGTTCCGGCATTCAGTGTGAATGAAGGCGTTCTTTTCAAGGGACACGATCAGGCCTGGGGAGAGGAAAAAGAGCGCGATTATGTCGCCCACCGATATCATCAGCCTTCTGACGAATATCGGCCAGACATGGACTTTACCGCCGATGCCAAGCTGGCGAAGTTTGGCTTGGTTCTTGGCTGGGAAGTGGCTAATCAACCAGCTTTGGCCAACTGGCAGCAGGGCGATGAATTTGAGAAAGCCCGCAAAATGGGAGAGTAAGAACAAGCGCATGCGAGCAAGGTCTTAGCCAGCATTGATGGTGCCCATAGTAACGTAACGGAAGCTGTGCAGCTGGGGTACAATCCGAGCATTCCCCCACGGACGCCCAGCCGAAATGTCGTTTTCGTTCCTTCAACGCGGTAGTTTGCCTGATTACGCTCGTCAGCTCGTTGTGACCAGCGATGAACCCTCGCTTGTTCTTGAAGGCCTGGTCACAGGAATCGATAATCTACGACACGACGTTTACCTGAGCTCCAAGTTCACTGAGTTCGCCCGCCAGCACATCCTAAAACTCGTGGCCAAACACGGGAACGTGGAAGACATGATCGCGGATGATCGACCGGCAGCGCGTCCTCCCATGCGTCCTAACGGCAATGGGAACAGGCAATCGGATTCGGCAGAGTTCAAGCGATTGTTGACCGAGCTGCACATTTCGTCACTGAACCGTGCAAAAGCCGAAAATAATGTATGGCTCGACCTTCTCTTTCGTTTAGCGATACTCAAGTTTCAGCGCACTGAGTTGGTCCACCAATATGCTGTGGCGCTGGAGCGCTGCCGCAATCGAGTGAAATCTTATGAAGTGCCGCGCCACTCCGGCAACAGCCGCACCGTTGAAATGCGCGAACGGATTGCCGGGTTCCAGATCAATAAAAAAACCGTGCTGCGGCGTGCCGGTCAGGACCTGTTTGTGGTCCTACGGGAAGCAGAGAAAGAAATCCTGGGACGAACCAGACGCTCGCTGTTTGGCGATGCCATGGCGGCGAAGTATGAATTATTCCTAAACCGGCTGGTCTTCACAGAAGATGGGCAGGACAATCTGCTCAATGCCGAGCACTATGTGATGCTGGGCAACTATGATCGCGATAAAGACCGGTTTGAAACCATGCGCAACATTGCCGCGCAGTACTTGAAATCGCTTGCGCTGGTAAGCGATGTGGAAGGTCCACTGGTGGACGGGATCCTTAACGTCCCGGAAAATGCGCATGAAATCATGGCCGGAGGCGCGCCTGAGGATAATAGTTCTAAAGGCAAGGCGCAGAAAGCACTGCTCCATGCATGGGCAGAGCTGCTGGAGCGTGAAGGAGTCATCAGTAGCGTTGTTGCATCGTATGAAGCGGTGCCGCTGCTGGCGCAGTACTCGCCGCCAATCAATCCACAGCAACTCAAGAACGCACTGATTTCCCGCGAGGAACGCCGGCGCGTTGAGACGCTGCTGGAAGAGCATGGGAAACTTTCTCCCGACGGTTTGCACGCTGCGGTGAAAAAGGTGGAGAGCTGCAAGCCGGCCGAGCGCGTCAAGCTGGCTGCCCGTTTCTTTACCGACTTCACGCGTTACCATCGCGATCTGCGCCGCATGGAAGCTGTGGTCGCGGCAATGGAAAACGTCAACGTGCTGGCCAATGAGCGCTTCCGCGAACTTTCTGCGATCAACAACACCCTTTATGAATTTCTGCTGGCAGAAGAGCAGAAGCCGGCGGAAGAAAAAGTTATCCACCATGTGGTGCTGAAGGCTGACATTCGCGAATCGACCACGCTAACGCGCACGCTGCTGGAAAAGGGATTGAATCCCGCTTCCTATTTCAGCTTGAATTTTTACGATCCCATCAACAAGCTGCTGCCAAAGTATGCAGCAAAGAAGGTTTTTATTGAAGGTGATGCGCTGATTCTGGCGCTGTTTGAGCGTGATGGAGAGCCCGCGCTGGGAGTGGCGCAAACGTGCGTGCTGGCAAAAGAAATCATCCAGGTGGTGACGGCTTACAATGAGCGATCTCTTTCCGCCGGACTTCCAAGCCTTGAGCTTGGCATCGGAATTTCTTATCAAGATTCCGCGCCCATGTACCTGATGGACGGCAACAAGAAGATTATGATCTCCAAGGCGCTGAATGAGAGCGACCGACTCTCATCCTGCAGCAAGGGCGTGCGGCGGCTAATGAAAGATCGCGAATTGCTCTTCAACGTGTTTTCCTTTAAGGCGGTTGAAGACGAAGACACTGGCGGCAATCCCGACGAATTTTTGCTGCGCTATAACATTGGCGGCATTCACATTAATGAGGCGGCGTTCCAGAAGTTGCGGAATGAAATTTCGCTTCAAGCGTATGACCTTCAAGTCCCCATGATCTGGCAGAAGAGCGCGGCGCGGGTTTATGCCGGCGTGGTGCCGCTGGGGCAGGGATCATTCCATCAGATCATTGTTCGTGAAGGCCGTATCACTCACGTGGACGCGCGCGATTTCTCACCCAAAGGCGTTACTGACCGTTACTACTACGAAGTCTGCACCCACCCGAAAATTTATCAGGCGATAGAAGCTGTTTCAAATAACCTGGTGGCTGCGCGCTAATCAAAATTCTTTGCGTGGCACTTTAAACGGCACGCGGACGACTGTGCATTTCGCTTGTTCCCGGTGGCGAGAACGATTATATCTTTATTACCAAGATGGCCCAGCTCTTGCTTTTAACCCGAAACGCCCTGCTGCCGTTGGCTTTAGCCATGCTCGCGGCAGTATGCCAGGCCCAGGCTGGGCTGGCTACGCGCGGACAGAACAAAGCCAATCAAGAAGACACCGCCAACGCCACCGTGCCTCACGCCGCGGAAGATATCTCCGGCATGTACAGCTTTGTGAAGGAAGGCGAGTTTCTCCAGATCAACCTGGATCGAAACTCGGTCACCGGATACATCTCACGCATGGGCGACTCCGACACGGACAACGGCGTCTTTCTCGACCAGTTTTTCGCCAGGGCCGACGTCCAGGGCCACGACGTTTCTTTCACCACGCGCCCGCTGCACAGCGTCTGGTATGAATTCAAGGGCAAGTTCAGCCGAGGTCCCGGAAAAACCAAGGGTGACGATAGCTATTACATCCTGCGCGGCACGCTCAAGGAACTCACCAGCAACAACGCGGACAAGACCGTGAGCTCGCGCTCGCGTGAGGTTGAGTTCAAACTGTTGGCCCAGCCCCAGGATCCTGACGATGCCCCAGCGGTGAAGAGCAAGAAGTCGAAATAGCACCCCACCGGCAAAAACCAAAAATCCTACCACTGATTAACACGGATTACACCGATCTGAGGGATCCAAACGTCGTTAGGTCTTTTCTCGTTCGCGAGACTGCCGCGCGTGATCCTGGAGGTTTGGTTTTCGCAACTGAAATTCTTTCCAAATCCGCGTGTCCGCTTCATCGGTAGTAAGTTTTTTGGCGGTCAGAGCTGCTGCTTAAGGGAGTAGATCGAACCCGATTCAGATCAGTGTCATCACTGATAATCAGTGGTAAGGGATTTTGTTAAGAGGGTTCAACGTTCCAGAAATAACCCGCGCGAAACGGCGGGTTTCTGCCTTCAGCAAAGAGCCGGATAGAGGACACCGAAACTTTCATGCCGGTCATGTCGATGCCAAAGAGTTCTACGCGGTCCCAGACTTCAACCACGATTCCTTTTTCCATCACGCGATCCAGCAGATCGCCCTCGCTGGCAAAATCAGAGCTCAAAAGCATGAGCGCACAACTCCCCTCGACTTCTTCAGTATGTCTCGGTAAAGCGGCGCATAACTCAAGGCAAACATATGCCACAGAAACAGCAGTTGCCATTAACTATACAAGAAACAAACGAGAGCAGCGGGAAAATCGCACGGTGCCACTTCTATGTAAATTGCAGGATCTCTCCGCTCGACGGCACGGGCAGAAGCGCACGCATGGCAGAGTTTATGGAAATAGAACAATCCATGTTTCCCTGGATGCGATCTGCGCAAACGAGGCATGGGCGGCGGACATACGCCGCGGAAGACACATTGGGGATTTTAGGGATTGGAAGAACCACGATTGTTATAAGGAAGCGGTTGAGCGGTTGCTGCGCGACTTGAAGGCTGAGGGTTAGCGCGCCGTGGTTGCGCTGTCTTTCCCTGTCGCTCCACTCCGCTGATGATTCTTATGTTTATGTCGCTCCGCTGCGCTGCGCGACGGCCTGGGGCGCAAGGAAGAATTTTCTTTTCCTGCTACCCAGCACTTACCTTCAGCGCGCCAAACGCGCCTCGGGCCGTGCTGGGCTAACCTGTGGTCGCGCCTTATAGTCATCGGGACTGGATTTAAGCAAGTAGGCAATATCCACAGCAGCGGCGCTGCGCCAAACTGTGGAAAATCACAGGAAATCTCCGGCGCTGGAAGTTGCGCGGCAGATACGTCCACCATACATTGCGAGAGTGAGCGACCCGCGAGAGCAGCGGAGCCGATTTCTCGGACCTCACACGAGCTGCGCGGGAGATTTTTAACTAGCGTGGATGTTCGGCTCTCGGAAGGCGCGTGGTTGTACGGACACTTTTGTTGGCCTGACAGTTTGTTCAATCTAGTTGCATGATTCGGATTGGGGTAGTGTCTCAGTTTGACGAAGCTCTTGCTGATCTGTCTTGCTGAGCGGCACGCGAGTTCCGCGTGCGGGGCGAGCGCAGAGTCGAAGCATCCCGAAGATGTGTCCTTCACAAGCCTATTTCAGGGAGTTCTGACGAAACTCCTCTGCTCAAATCATTCCCATGGATAAGGAAAGAGGAAGCAGCTTCGGTAGAATTCCCCGACGCGACATGGCAGAGGACGTATTCTCTGGGTCCTTCGACTCGTCTCCGGTCGCAAGCTCCCTCGGACTCGCTTGATTGTATGACGACAACGGCCTCGAGATCGTCTCGAGTAAACTCGATTTGCTTAAGACCAAGAGCTCGAGACGAAGGAGGCCGCATATGAAGTATATCGGTTGTGACTTTCATCCGAGCTTCCAACAGATGGCAATGTTGGATTTGGAGACGGGGGAGATGATAGAGCGCCGGCTGGTGCATGAAAGCGGGGAAGCTAAGGCTTTCTACGAATCGTTAACGGGGCCGGTGGTTGTGGGGATCGAAGCCAGCGGGAACACCCACTGGTTTGAGAGTCTGCTGGCACGGTGCGGACACGAACTGTGGATGGGGGATGCAACAGCGATCCGGCAGCAGGATTCGCGGAAGCAGAAGCATGATCGGCGGGACGCCAGGCTGATTTTGAAACTGATGGAGGAGAATCGCTTTCCCAAAGTGTGGGTTCCTACGGTGGAGGAGCGAGACCTGAGACAGTTGCTGATGCATCGGCATCACCTGGTACGGATGCGGACGCGGGTGAAGAACCAGTTGCAGCACATTGCCTTGAACCAGGGGCTACAGAAGAAATATAAGCTGTGGACCAAGGCGGGGATGAAACTGCTGCGGGAACTGGAACTGGAACCGTGGACGCGGCTGCGCCGGGACACGCTGCTGGAAATGCTGGAAGAGTTGGAACAGAAGATCCGGCCTCTGGAGCAGGCGGTGGAACAAGAAGCAGGGGCTCGGCCGGCAGCGCAATTGCTGGCCACGCATCCTGGAGTGGGTCCGGTGATCGCCTTGGCCACAGTGTTGACCATGGGAGAGGTGGAGCGGTTCGATGACTCGCGCTCCTGGGTCAGCTATCTTGGGTTGAATCCATCGGAGAGATCCAGTGGAGAGAAGAGGCGGCTGGGAGCCATCAGCAAGCAAGGGAGTCCGTTTTTACGATTTCTTCTGGTGCAGGGCGCGGCCAGCGCGGCACGAGGAGATACGAACTTCAACCGGGTGTATGCCCGGTTGAAGGCCAAGAAGCACCACGGCGTGGCCAAAGTAGCAGTGGCCCGCAAGCTGGCGGTGCGGTTGTACTGGATGGCGCGCACGCAGAAGCCCTATCCAGAGGTAGTTCGCATGCAGGGGAGCCAGAGTCTTCCTGTGGCCGAAGTCATGGCCGTGCGCTTGAATAGGCCCCCTGCCTCCCCTCAGTAGTCAGCAAGAGGGGAGTTTGCAGGAGAAATCATGGTCGCGGTTTTGACCGAATAGATGGTTGGTGGAACTACCGGAATGTGGTTTTAGCGCAATAAGCGAGTTCTTGGTCATGAGCACACAAAGCAACAGCAAAATCTTTTCCGCCAAGGTTGGAAGCTCAGATAAAAGCAAAGGCGCTTCGCTTCCAACCCAGCTCAATGATGAGGGCGTTGAAAACGCCGTCAAGGGTCGAGATGAACGCCAACAACGGGCGCCCTTGACTGCGTTTCCAACGCGACGCCCCCGTCTGCATTTTTTCTCATTGACACGGGCCGTTGTCGTCATAGACAGGAAGACAGGGGTATGGAGCGTTTACAGAGCAGGTATAGAAGCAGGCAGAGGGTCGCAGATTTTTTTGTTGTGATCCTGGGAATAATGGTAAAGTATTTTGTATTTTGTTTGCTTGCTGCTGAAAGCAGCCAGAAGTGGACACAGCACAGGCAGAAGTGCCTGTGCCACAAGAGCGAGCTTAGAGAGTTATGAGATTCGTAGGCGAGGGAGCCTGCGGTCCACAATTTATTTTTTAACACCCGACCTTTTAAGGTCGGGTGTTTGCATTTTGGGGTTACGACCCTCTGCTTGATCCTTCAGCCATGGGTGACCTTGGGTGACATTGGGTGGAATTGGGTCAACATAGGGGGTAGGGGCAGGGGTGAAGAGGAAATTGCCAAAATTGCCATGGTTGCCAAAATCGCCGAGATTGAAAAGCAAGGACTTACCACTGATTAGCATTGACAACACTGATCGAAACGTACCGCATAACCAGTCAAAAATCGACAAAAAGCGAGCAATTTAACGCAAGAAATGGAGCAGAAAATGAACGAAAACGAGATGAATACGGACATCCAGACCAGGGAGATCAAGCCGAGAGAGCGCGGACGAGACCCGCTGGCAACTACGTGCTACAACCACAAATGGTATTCCGCGGAAGAAGCGGCAGAGATGGAACGGCGGTTCAAGGTATGGCAGGCGGCTTACAGGAAAGAAGGAAAAGACAAATGGGAACAGACGCACCAGGGCAAGCTTTGCTTGGCATTTTATGAGGCTTTCCACGCCTACAGGAAATATCTGGCGGAAAATGCGTTTGCAAGACGGTCACCGCATGGCCATGCCGTGGACTATGACGAACACAAGCTGTTTGAAGAAGGCCTGCGCATGGTGGAAAGCCTGAAGCGCGAACGCGAAGAAACGCTGCGGCGCAACCTGGCAAAAGCGCAGAAGGCGGCACGGTGCCGACACAGGTATCTGAACGGCACCCAATGCGGCGCGCCCCGTGTGAAAGGCAGAAAGCTTTGCCACATGCATGAACGGGTGGAAGAGACCAAGACGGCCATCATTGACCTGGGACCACTGGAAGACGGAGACAGCATACAGATGGCGATCAGGAGACTGCAGGGAGCGATCCTGGAGGGCAAGCTGAACCACAGGCAAATTGGGCAACTTGCGTACACGATCCAACTGGCAGCCTGGAATGTGACGAGGACAAGCGTGATGGCGAAAAACGCGGATTAGAAACAAAGCCTACCACGGAGGCACGGAAGGTGTGAAAAAACCAGGCGGTGAACTGAGTTCTTTATTGACAAAGGCAAGAGAACAAATAATCTCAGCGCATGGATGAAAACAAGACGCCTGATGCAGTGCCGCAGCGGCTGATTAAGAC
>JBAVLE010000377.1:0-6748 GCA_049688735.1 Candidatus Angelobacter sp.
AATGACAGACATCCGCAAAATCACTCCAGAAGAAATTGCCGCTGCCGTCTCTGAGATGAACCGCGAGCTTAAAGCAGTGGGTGAGGGCGCAATTGATAGGATTGACTGTTCGCCGGAAAATATCGAACAAGGGCTTGCGCGGCTTGTGCTCAGCTTGATTGAGCTATTGCGGCGGCTGCTGGAACGGCAGGCTATCCGTCGCATGGAGGGCGGGTCGTTAGGCGATGCAAAGGTAGAAGAGATGGGGCAAGCCCTGATGCGTCTGGAAGCCAAGGTCAATGAGCTTGCTGGTGCTTTTGGGTTAAGGCCGGAAGACCTGAATCTTGAGCTTGGCCCCTTGGGAAACCTCCTGGACAAGTAACCGCGGCTAAAAGTGCTGTCGGCGAGCAAATATTTACCGGACAACCAATTTCAAAGGTCTCTGCATCTCAACGTTACTCGCTGGTTTCTCCCCCACTTCCGGATTGCTCGCAAAGCAGCGAAAAACGTATCAAAGGTTGACAGTTTGTAGCGTGGCTGGTTAGGATGCGGTGACATGAGTCGCGTGGATTCTCCCAGTCCCCGGCGATCTCTTCTGTTTTTTCCTGAGATATTATGCAAAGAGTTCCTACGGTTTCCGGAACAGCAAACCTGCTGGACATCCTTGATCGAGTACTCGATAAAGGACTAGTGATCGCGGGTGACATCCGCGTTTCGCTTGCGAATGTGGAGTTGCTCACGATCCGCATCCGGTTGCTTGTCTGTTCGGTCGATAAAGCTGAGGCCATAGGTCTCAATTGGTGGAAGTACGACCCAAATCTCACGGCTCCTGTGCCGGAGAACGCAGTGCGGCGGTCCCAATTACCCGGTGCGCCACCGGGGGCCCAGGCTCCGGCCCGGAAAAGGCCCGCTGCCCGCGCAAAAAGAGTGAAGTGAGCCGATCGATTCTATTGAAGGAGGCCCTCGAATGGCCGTTGAAAGAGTTTCCGGCGGATCAAGTTTAATCGATGTTCTCGATCGAGTACTCGATAAAGGTATCGTCATTGATGCCTGGGTCCGCATTTCGCTGGTCGGCATTGACTTGATCACGGTAGAAGCCCGGGTCGTCGTCGCGTCAATCGATACCTACCTCAAGTACGCTGATGCTGTGGGTCTCACGGGTTTGGTTTCCCGCCCGACGTTGACGGAAGGCGGCGCTGAAGGCGAAGAAGGAGAACTGGGTGAGGTCAGGCCACGCACACCTCGCCGGCGGCGGTAAGGCCAGGACTTGGGGTCACGCATGGCTTCGGCCGAAATCCGGTTACAACCAGCGCGTATGAACGGCCGGCGAACAGCGCAGCCTCGCCGTCCCGCGGTTCTTCGTCTGTTTCAGGCAGAGCGCTCGGAAGAAATTTTTCCGCTCCTGCTGGAAGAGATCATCGCTCTCGGCAATCCACGCGCGCTTGTTGTCGACGTGAATCTCGATAGCGGCGAGGTCACGCCTGCTGCTGCGCTGAAATGGCCACGCGCGCAGATGGAAAAATTCACCAGCGCGCTCTGGATGCAGGACCACCCGCTCACCAATGTCCTGCAATCAGTGCGGCCTGAAGTGCTGGAAAAGAGCAATCTTCACAACCATCCTATTTACGTTCATCCCATCCTTTATTCCAACCGCAATCTTTGCTGGGAAGCCGACCGTATCCGTACTTCCAGCTGCCTGGCGGTCCAGAACTCGCGCCGTGAAAAACGCGTGCGGCTGGAAGACCAGGTCTGCTCTACCTGTGAAATGCGGGCTTATGCGGCGGCCGTGGTGGTGGAATTGCCCAAAAACTACAACCAGCAAACGGTTGTAGAACTGGGCGAGTTGATCGATCTTGCTAACCGCTATCTTTCACGCCTGTTCAAGGTTGAGCATTATTACAATCGCATGCGCGATATGGAAATCACCATCGCGCAAATGGGTACAGTGATGCAGAGCATGGCCGACCCGGTCATTCTCACTGACACCCAGCATCGCGTCATCATGCAGAACAAGGCCGCTGAGCGCTTCTTCCGCGTTCCGGAAGAGATGACAGAAGGCCTGGTGCGCGCGGTTGAATTCAATAATCTGCTATTTTCTGCTGCGCTCTCTTCCATGCTGGTATCCGGCAGCGATTCCCATCGCGATCTCACTTTGGTGGACGCCATTGAAGGCGAAGAAATGCTCTTTGAGGCCGTCTCAGCTCCCACGTTTGGACCGGAAGGCATTCAGCTTGGCACCGTGACCGTGATGCGTGACGTGACTGATCTCCGCCGCGCGGACCAGGAACTTCGCCTGAATTATGAGCGGCTAAGCGATGCCGAAGAAGTCGTTCGGCAGGACCGTGACCGGCTGAACCTGATCATTGAAAACGTGGGAGACCCAATTGTGGTCTGCGACGGCAAAGCCAAGATCGTGCTGGTGGACCCCCTGGCCCAGGAGCTGTTTGGCACGGAAGCGGATGTCATTGGCGATACTGTTCAGTTCCAGAACCAGACCAAACTCACGGCATTCATTGACGCGTTTACATCTTCTTTTTCTGATCGCGAAACCGCCCCGCTGCGTCTCTACAATCCAGCGTTGCGGCAAGAAATTGACTACGACGCCCGTTCCGGCAAGATCTATGGCGAGCGCGGCCAGGTTGCGTATACCGTCACCGTCCTGCGCGACCTTACTGCTTTGCGCAAAGTGGAGCAACTGAAGGTTGAGCGGCGCATGCTGGAAATTGAAAAGTTCGCTGCCACCGGCAGGCTGGCCGCCACCATTGCCCATGAGGTCAACAACCCCATGGAGGCCATCAAGAACGCCATCTATCTGCTAGCCAGCGCCATTCCGGACAATGCAGCGCCGGTGTACAACATCTTGAAGTCAGAAACTGAGCGCGTGGCGCGCATCGTGCGCCAGATGCTTGGTCTATATCGCAATACTGAACAGGTAAAGCCGGTTAACGTAAACACCATTATTGAAGACACGCTGCTGCTGCTGAACCGCCAGCTCCAGCGCGCCAATGTGGAAGTCCAGACGCAACTGGACGTTCTGCCGGACGCCGTGATCGCCGCTGACCAGATTCGCCAGGTGCTCTCCAACCTGGTTATCAATGCTCGTGACGCCATGCCCAGCGGAGGCAAGTTGCGAATACGCAGCCGCCATATTCCGGGCTATGACGACCTGCACGGCTGGGTGCGCATCTTAATCGCCGATACCGGCTCGGGAATTCCCTCGGAGATGATTCGCACCATTTTTGAGCCGTTTGTTACCACCAAGGGCGAACGCGGTACCGGGTTGGGACTCTGGATTGTTAAAGGAATCATCCAGAACCATGCCGGCAAGCTTTCGGTTAAGAGCCGCCTGGGACGCGGCACGACTTTCAAGATTGATTTGCCAGTCGTAAAATTGTGAGTGCTGACCAAAAATACCGCGTGCTGGTGGTGGACGACGAGGCTGCCGTCCTGCTCACCTATCGTTTGATTCTTGAGCGGCAGGGTTATGAAGTTGTGGCGTGTGGCACCTCAAGGGCTGCGATTGCGGCCATGGAAAACCAGCAGTTTGACGTGGTTCTGTGCGATTATTCACTGGAAGAGCAACATACCGGTTTTGAAGTAATCTCAGCGGCAAGAAACATTGATTCCACCATTCCTGCGGCGCTGCTTACAGGGTATGCCACCAAGGAAACCGCGGATGAAGCAGCCAGCCGCGGCATTGGCGTGATGTTCAAGCCGATTGAGATTGAAGAATTTTTGGCGACAACCTCCAACATGTTGAGGAGAGAAAATGAGTCCAAGCAAGAAGGCAGCGAAGAAGACACCCGCGGTCCGGAAGGCAACCATCAAAGCTGAGCCGGCGACGGCGGTGCTGGATCTCGTGCCTCCGCAGGCGAGCCGGAAGGTCGAGCCGCGAAGCGGGCAGCAGCAGGAAGGCCGCTATGTTTACGGCGTGATTGAATCGCGCGCCACCGTGGGCTTTGGCCGCAGCAGTATTGGTGGCGTGAATGAAGACGTGTACACCGTCCATTATGGCGATATCGCCGCTGTGGTCAGCCGCACGCCGGTCTTCATCTTCGATCCTACGCGTGACAATGCGCTGGCCCATGAGCATGTGATCGAATCGGTGATGAAGAATTACACCATTATTCCCATGAGCTTTGGTACGGTCTTCCGTACGGACGACGATATCCGCGAAGTGCTCAAGAGCATTTACTCATCGCTGAAAGACGTGCTCAAGCAGATGACCGGCAAGCTTGAATTCGGCTTGAAAGTTACCTGGGACCGCGACCGCATTATTGAAGAGCTGCAGCGCGAGCACGATGAAATTCACCGCTTCCACCAGGAGCTAACACGCAAGCACCTGCAATCCACATATTTCGCCCGTATGCAGCTGGGCCGCATGATTGATAAAGCGCTGGCTGAACTGGCCGCCAACTACGTGCGCGAAATTTATGACGGGCTGCGCGCCGTCTGCGTGGCTTCGCGCGATAACAAGCCCATTGGCGACAAGATGATCATGAACGCAGCGTTCCTGATTCAGAAGGCCCGTGAAGCGGAGTTTGACGCTGCGGTAAACAAAGTCGCACAAAAATTTGGGGACCGTTTGAACTTCAAATACACCGGCCCATGGCCGCCGTATAACTTTGTGAACATCCGTTTGAAGCTGGAGCGTGGCGGACAAGGGTAGAAACTCACCACTGGTCAACACTGAAGACACTGATCAGAACAGACGGAAAATCTAACCTCGAATTGAGTTTAGCCCCGAACGAACCCGAAGGACGCGAATCAGAAGTGGTCATGCATAGGAATCACGGCGAGGTTGGTGCATGACGAACCGGTACTAAGGGGCGAAGGCGCGTTAAGAAGTTAGTCCACCCTGAGGCCGTCGACCCGGGGCCCAGCCACCCATGATTTTCGCGTGTTGGGGTGGGAATGCGAAGCGTAAGGGTTTGGTAACAAAGAGATAAAGATTGAGCCCCCTAGGGGCGGCACCTCCGGAGAAATACAAAATGCTATTAATCGACGATCTTCTTTTCGCGCCATTCTCCGGCTGGAACTTCATCATGCGCACCCTGCTCAAGGTGGCAGAAGAGCAATGGACTGACGACGCTCCGCTGAAAGAAAAACTTCTTCACCTGCAGGTCGAACTAGAAGAAGGCTCCATCACAGAAGAACAATACCTTGAAGCTGAAGCGCTTATTTTGCGTGAAATCCGCGAAGTGCAGCGCCGCAAGATCGAGCTTGCCGGGGGCGATCCCGACCAGTTTGCAGGCGGCATTTCCGGTTCTGCCGTGCAGGAAGGCTCTGGCGCGTCCATCACCTGGGACCCTAACGAGAGCAACGAAGAATAATCCTATCGAGCTGCGTTTTTCAGCATAGCGGGTCCATCGGCGTTGCGCCAATCTTTTCCAGCACTAGGAAAATCATACCAATAAAAAACGGGCCAGCATCGCTGCCGGCCCGTGGTTGAAGGTTTTGACGTCGGTTTAGAAGCTGAACCGCGCTCCAAACTCGCCAGTAAATGCACGAGGCAGGTAGCTGCTGGTTGGATTGATGAAACCAATCGCCTTCCGGAACGTTGTGGGATCATTTGCTGACGTGCCAAAGTTGTTGCCGTAATTGGCATGGTTCGTCAGATTAAACGCCTGGAACATCAACTGCAGCTTACGGCTTTCACCCATCTTGATGTTCTTTGTCAGGCGCGCATCCAGGTTGAAGTACGGATCGCCACGGAGCGAGTTGTAGGGAACGACCTGGCACTGGCCGCCATAGTAGCACTGCGCTGCGCCCAGCTTGTTGCCAACGAATGCAGTGAAGTTAGTCGGCTGTCCATTCGGAACTACCAGAGCAGCGGCTGCGCTGCCACCGCCTAGGTTCAGATCATTGGTGCCCGCATCGGCCAGGTACGGCCGGGCCGAGCCCGCTTGCATGATCGGTGATGCTTCCAGTCCCCAGGGCAGATGGGCTGTGGCAGCAAGGGTCACGTGATGACGTTCATCGTTAAACGCTGGTCCAAACTCGCTCGAGGCCAGCGGAATCTGCGGATCCCGAGGATAGTAGCGGAAAGAACCGCCGTCCTGCCCATACCCAACGGCACGGGAGAGCGTGTAGTTGGCCGTTAGGTCCACTTTATGGAAGCTCTGCTGCCGATAGCTGAAGTTCAAGCCATCGTAACGTGAACGGCCGATCGACTGTTCATCGCGCAAGCTGCCTAGGATCGGAACACCTGCAGCCTGAAACGCGGCGTCGAGTGGCTGGAAGAATCCGCAACCTTTCGCCGGATCTGGGTCACAAGTCGGAGCTAAAGCTGCAGTTTCGGTTGTCTTCAACGAATCGATTTTCGCCGGATTGACCGGAATGCGAGGATCGAGGTTGATAGTCTTGTTCTGGTGCAACCCGAGCACGTGAACGTATTCGGTTTCGAAGACCGACTTGCTGCTGAGCGCCCATGTATAACCAACGTTGAATTCCTCAGTTACCGGCGTGCGGTAGTTGGGATCCATGAGACGACCGGTTGAACCGTCAGTCAGGGCGTGTTGCGGTGGAGGAATCGTCGGCAGTGGGTCGATGCCAAACCGCCAGCTGCTCAACGGAATGGCTGTTCCAGGTACCGGGTTGTCGCCGCTGATGGTAAAGGCTGTCTGGAAGATCGTATCATTTGCCTGTTGCTCCATGAATAACGGAATGTTCTGGAAAGTATTGTCATAGTATATGCCGAAGCCGCCGCGGAGAACGTGATTGCCATGGCCATTCAGGTCATAGGCGAATCCAATACGCGGACTGAATC
>JBAVLE010000378.1:0-33144 GCA_049688735.1 Candidatus Angelobacter sp.
GCGCACCAGTGAATGGACCCCGCTTTGTCCGCGATGCCCGGCTGGGGCCAGATGGCAAGCTCTACATCTGCTTCCAGGGCAGCGGCGATGTCTGGCGCGTCAGGAACCCTCTTACGCCCAACTTTACCCCGGCGGGCAACGCCGTGGAACGCGTGGGGACCTCTTTCAATGGCAGGACGCTGTTGAGCATGACATGGGTTGGCCACGATATATGGATGCAACAAGCCGGCTTCCTGAACCGCCTTCAGAACGCCGATTTATGCAATTACACCCTGCCTGCCTGCCAAGCCATGCTGGAGTTCGGTAAACTGCAAACCCAGCAAGGCATGGTCTCTGACCAATTCTTCTCCAAAAATCCCAACGGACGCTGGATTTATTGGGGCAACGGCAATCGTGTGATTCGCTATGATACGCTCAGTGCCGACAACATGCAGGTTTGGAACCAGAGCGGCGTGGTTTGCGCCGGCCCTGGTTTGCCTTGTCCTCTGGGGTCAACAAAGCCGCCGATTCCTCAGGAATACAGCCTGGTTTTCGGCATTAACTTTATCCAGACGGCAACTCCAACCCAGCTCCTCAAAACGCCTAATTCGGATGGAACTCCGGCCTTCATTGAAGACATGACCGTCACCACAGATCCGATCATTGAAGCTCCAATTCCGGAGATAGCGGGAAATCTTCCCCACACCGGCAGGACTTGGGTATACCCAGCTTCCCCCGCGATGGTTCCGGAACCTTGCAGCACCAACCCGCCTAACCCGATTCAAACGCCGCCTAATCCACCTCCCTGCGTCAACAGCCAGATTGGTAATGACAATCCTCCGGTTCCGGCTCCGGCGCATGACGCTGCGCGTCGCGCCGTCCTGTTGCTCTCCGGCCTGACCCACCCCAGAGGTCTGATTTGGTTGCAGACCAACTGGTGGGTTTCTGACGAAGCCCAGGGCTTCTGCCGCATTGATCAGAACCCGATTACAGGCGCAGCGGGCTTGAGCAATTGCTTCAAACCAGCGGGCTTCGTACCTGGACAGCCGGCAGCCTCCGCGCCGGATGCACTCGGCCACCAGAACGTATATGTTCCGGACTCCTCAGGTTGCGCTGTGCCGCCAAATACACCATGCGCGGCGACTGCTGGCAGCATTGCACGGCTCGTCTTTATCCCAAGTCTCACCGGCGGCACGGTGTCACAAACTGGCGTGCTGAACTCCGGCAAAGGCGTGCCCTCATCGGTAGCAATTCCAACCGGCCCGTTTAATGACGGAGCCATCTACATCGGCTACTATAACAACGGCAAAATCAGCAAGATTCAGAAGCCGGCAACGGCTCCAACGGCGCCTACCGTGGTAGGTGGCACATTTAACTCAATCGGCGTTCTCGGCTTGGCCTTTATTGGGAACAACCTGTTTCTGGCTGAGCTTGGACCGCCGGCGAATGCCGGAGGCCAGCTGATTAAAGGCGGCCAGATAACGGAGCTGATCGCAGCTTCACCTGACGTTTCAAGAGGCAATGCAATCGTGGTCAATAAACCGATCTCGCGCCTGCAAAGCCCTGATCCGCAGCGGCTCAACCAACCGCAGGTATTCATCAACCCGGCAGCAATTGCCGTTGGTCCGGTGCTCGATCGTGAAAGGTGCCTGCCTCCACTGGGCGTGAAGCTCTCATCCAGTGTGCCGGCTGATCCTGGCACGGCCCCTGGACTTTACATGGGCTCGCTCGGATTGCCATCGGACAGCGCGGTAAGCGGCGGCTTGGCCCAGGCGCCTGAAGTGGACCAGTATGGCTCAATCTGCACGACCCTGGTCGATTGGGTGGCGCAGGCCTCGTTGAGTCCGTTCCTGAGCCTCAACCAGGCACTTGGTCCGGTTACGGCTGTGGCCTTTGACAGCCAGACCAATTCCACGGCCAGCATGGCGATTGCGGATGATTTGGGACTCAGCATTCCCGATCAGTCGCTCCAGAACAGCGCAATCCTGTTCCCGACCACTCAGACACCCGGCCAGGGACACGTTTACATCGTTCCGTAACCTAAACGCTTAACCAACAGGCTGGCGGAAGATCGCCAGCCTTTTTTATTTGCTTTATCGATTCTTAACTAGACACGCTCCGGCGCTTTTCTTCGCTTAAGAAAAGTTACACTCCAACATCGCGTGCTTGGTTATGCGATCCTGGGAAATTTTCCTGGCTGTTTTAAGAAATGGAAGTTAGCACGCCGCTGCTGATTCGCCCTGGAATAAGCGAGCAAGTTCCCAAAGAATTTGATGAACCGTAGCGTCAGGTCTGAGCCTAAGTGTAATGAAGCAATTGGGAAGCTGGGCACTGGCTGAGTCCTCTAAGTTGCTCGCCACGACAATGGTGCCCAGATGCTGTTGCGTACAAAGCCAGACTGCCTCAGCCACGCTGAGCGCCTCGTAGACCTTGTAGACAGAGGTCGCCAGTTCACCGGCAAGCGCGCGTGAAGAATCATTTTTCAAGTAAACAAAAGAGACCATTGCAAACCGCAATTCGAAGTATCGAACATAATAGTCTGTATTCTCATGCCCTGCATTAAAAGCAAATTAATGTATTTAACAATTTGCGAAAGCATTGACAGTTCAGGCGATGGTACTTGTGTCAATGCGAACAAGAGAATTGTTGGCGTCGTGACCCCAAGAAATCACCGAAGTCGATATGAAATCAGCCGTGGCCGCGAAGAAAAAAAGCCTGCCAAAGAACCCGTCGAATCCAGCATCTATGGCAGCGATTCATTTTTACCCGCCGCACACGCGGTCATGTTTGATCTATGCAACTTCAGGACCTAAATCAATTCAATTGTGGGAGACAGACCCAATAGGCATTGGGAACCCGCGCGGATTTCTCCCGGCCTGAGGTAAACTGCTGCATTATGCGATTCATGCGATTCATTTTTCTGGCTCTTACATTTTTCTGCGGATTGCTGTTGTTCGCCAAGGACACGCCGAAAGCAATTTTGGTATCACACAACGACATCAAGGGACCCATTATCGGGAACGCCCACATCGAAGATCTTGAAATATTTGCGGACGGCCGCGTACATTACAGCGAGTCCGGCAATGACCGGAAGACCGGCACTTTTACCGCCAGGCTTACGCCTGCGGAATTGCATCGATTGACTGTCTTGCTGAACAGCAAAGAAATGCGCGCCGTGCCGGCGGAGATCCCTTCACAGATTAAGGTGGTGGATTTTGACTGGGAAGCACAACTGCGGATCCAGCATGGTTCTGGCACGCAGACAATCGCCATAAGCAATTTCTATCCCATGCTTGAGACACAGCGTCCTGCCTATCCCAAGCCGTTGATCGAGCTGGAATGCATGCTGCGTGATCTGCAGGCGCGCGCCACCAAGCGGCCCGTTCATACTGAGGACGAAGATTGGTGCCCGGAGAAAACACACTAAGTCACTCCGGCTTATTTCGGCAGCTTTATTGCGCCGTTCTGTCACAGCATCACCCAAACAAAACAACCCGCCTTTGGGTGGTCCTCTCGTTACGTCTCCGATCCACTATTCGCCAGCAAAGAGCGGGGCCGCCTCCCCTACAACCGCTCGTCAGGCGTTAGTTCGTATGACGATGAATATTTTGAATTTTTAATTCGTCCTTAACGCCACCCTAATTCCAGCTGCTTACTCTTACCATGTCTCGTAGTACGAACTTCGAATCTGGTCCTTCCGGCCAAGGTTCAAAACACTGGCAGTCTGATTTTGGTGAAGAGATAGCGGCATTCCCTTCCGGTCTCCCACCCACTTTTTGTTTGAGTTGTTTTCATTTGCGGCGACATGTCTGTTGATAAGAAGACAGAAATGTCGGGGCACTTCAATGCGGCAAATTGCGTTGAATCGCCTGGACGCTCGATGAATTAAGCATGGCAAGTTTGGCGCGGTGAATCAGAAACACATTTGAAAATTTAATTTATCTCCAAGCCGCGCTTAATGCCTTTGATATTAAGTATCGCAATACGAGTATCGCAACACGAAGTATCAGGGTAAGAGATAGAAAGGCCCTTCCGGGCTCCCATCCCTAAACGCAGTTTCAACAAGGCTTTCATTTGTCCGGTTTCAGCTATGGCTGAAGCCGCTGGAGGAATTCCCATGATTTCCGCGCGCACATCCCTGCGAATCACCGTCGTTATATTGTTTGCGCTCACGTTGAGCGCGTTTGCTGCGCCCGCCAGCGACTTCAGCGGCACATACCGCCTGGGCGCCGCCGCAGCGGCAGGAAAAGACGTACAGCTTACGATCATGCTGACCGTCGCCAACAATACTTCCTCCAGCATCGGCAACGCCACCATTTCACTGCATGAGCCCAATGCCGGCCGCGTTATCTACGGGCAACTTGCGGGGCTTTCGCTCGCCGCCGGCAAGAGCACGAAGGTAAACGGATCGTTCCGCGTGCCGCAGGGCTTGTATGAGTCCTGGCAAAAAGGCAGCAGTCCGGCCATGAGCGTTACGTACAGCGACGCACAAGGCAATTTCGTTCAGACATTCATTCAGTTCTAAGCACCCCCTTTGGAGGCAACACCCATGCGCGCCCAAATTTTGACGCAAGTTAATACAGGAACCAAGCCTGCCGGATTGCTCCGGCTTTTAGCCATGTTGGTGCTGGTGATGGCGGTCCTGTCTCCTCTGGCCGCGCAGGCCCAGGGGAATTACGTGTATGTGAATAACCAGGCGGCCGCCAACACGGTCTCCGCTTATTCAGTCTCTGCCACGGGTGCGCTTACGCAGGTGACGGGCTCACCATTTTCCACCGGCGGAGTGGGCGCGAATGTAGTTTGTTACGGCCTGAATCGGATTACTCTCAGTCCGATCAACAATCTGCTGTTTGTGGCCAATACCGGGGATCGCAGTATCACCTCGTTCCAGATTAACCCCGCTAGCGGCGTACTCACCCGCGTTGGGTCGCCTGTTTCCACGGTACTCACACTCGATAACTGTCAGGGTATTTCACTGGCGGCCACGCCGGACGGCAATTTCCTGTTTGCATCAAGCAATGGCCAGATTGAAACTTTCACCATCGGCGCCGGTGGGACGGTGGCCCCGTTACTGGACGCGGCAAGCAATCCTACGATTACGGCGAACTGCTGCTCGCCTAACGCCGGCATGATCATTTCGCCCAACGGCCAATTCCTGGCGACTTCAAATCAAACAAACGTTTCAATGTTCACCATTAACGCCGGCGTATTGACGCCGGTCCCGGGTTCGCCGTTTGCCAAGACAGGTTCAGGAAGTCTTTCCGGGCTGGATTTCAGCTGCGCGGCTGATCGCCTCTACTCCGGTGAAGCTACCGGCAGTCCCGCGCTTGCGGACGCCTGGACCATTGATAACGTGCCGGCCAGCCCCACTTTGGGCGTTCTTACTCCTGTGCCGGGAACGCCGTTTACCTCATCCGGCAACAATTCCAACCTGGTCTTATATAGTCCGGACAATAGTTTGCTTTTCCAGAGCAATCAGTTCACCAACAGCGTGAACTCTTTCACGGTGAATCCTGATGGCAGTCTGGTGAACGTTGGAAAATTTGGCACAACCGCACAGGTGCACACGCCCGCCGGAATGGCCACGGATGCTACCGGCACATTCCTTTATGTAGCAGACGATGCTTTCGGCGTGGCGGTATTCAGGATCGGCAATGGCGGCGTGCTGGCAGCCTTGAGCGATCTTGCCATCAATCGCCCCGGCGAAATTCAGGACCTGGTGGCATATCCTGCGCGCAGCTGCACCACAGCGGACCTTACGCTCACCATGACCGCCGCCCCAGCCACGGTCAAGGCGGGATCCCCGGTGCAATATACGCTCAACATTACCAACAACAGCAGCACGACAGTTTCATCGGCGGTAGTGGCGGATACGTTCCCGCCCACGCTCAGCGCGGGCGGCAGTTCGCCCATCGTGAACCCGGCAGGCGCATCGCGTCAAAACGACGTTAGCAGCGGCCTTAGCACGGTCACGATCACGACCACCGTGCCACACCTATTACAGCCCGGCCAAAACGTCACCATTAGTTCAGTACCCGCGCCCACCACGCCGAAACCGATCCAGTCTGGCTTCTTCCTGACCGATCCAACATTCAACGGCGTGTACCCGGTTCTAACGACCACTGCCAACACCTTCACCTACCAGCAGGCGCTTACCACGTCGTCGTTTCCGCAGCCGACACTTGCGATCGTCGCGAACACAGGCGCGCAACGTTTGAATGGCACGGTCACCATCACCACGACCCAGCAATTCCAGTTCCCCGCAGGCGAGACGATGACGATCGTCAACGTGACCGATAAGACTTTCAACACTGGTTCCCCCGTTCCGGTCACCCAAATCGCGCCGACAAAATTTACCTACGCGCAGGCTGGCCCAGATGCAGTCAGCGGCGGCGGAACGGCCATCGCGCCCAACAATGTGCCGTCAAGTGACAAGGCGGGCGGCGGAAGCACCAACCTTGCAACTTGCCTTGTGACTGCCGGCCCGGGCACTTGCAGTTTCTTTAACTTCGCTCCGCATCCTGTGATCGTCGCCGGCACGGGGGCGAATCGTTCCGGGAACGTGGTAACCATCACCACCACGGCGCCGCATCAGATTTTCGTGGGCCAGACAGCCACCATCAGCGGAGTCGCCAACACCACGTTCAACGGAGCATTCGTGGTGACGTCAGTTCCTTCTCCGACGACATTTACTTATAAGCAGACCGCAGCTAACGCCATCAGCGGCGGCGGCGCCGTGAGTGTGCCTGCCACGCAGGCGCAGCTGATTACGTTCCCGAGTCTGGGCTTGAATGAAACCCGCACCGTCCTGCTGAACGCGACGACAAAAAGCACTCTGACCAATGGGAACGTTGTCAGCAATACAGCAAATATCTCGAACAAGTCCACGGTCGATCCCAATCCAGCCGACAATACTGCCACTGCTTCGATTACGATTGGTACGCAAAGCGGAACAACGTTAACGGTTCCAACGGCCACTGGTCCTTTCGGCGGAAATGCAACCGTGACTGCCACGTTGAAAACCAGCAGCGGCACTCCGGTTCCGAACGAAACAATTGGATTCAACTTCAACCAAAACAATAGCAACTACACCGCCGTAACGGACGCCAACGGCGTAGCCACCGTTTTGGTCCCGCTCGGCTTCACCACAGTCGGCACGCACCCACAAGCCTTCACCGTGACTTTTGGCGGCGATGCGAGCTTTGCTGCCAGCAGCGCGCTGGGCGACTTGATCGTAACCAAAGCCCAGTTGACCGTCACGGCCGATAACCAGTCCAGGCTGTATGGCGATCCAAATCCGACTTTCACGTATGTGATTACCGGTTTTGTTAACGGCGACGATATCTCGGTGGTAAGCGGAGCAGCGGATTGCACCACCACCGCCACCCAAACAAGCCCGGTTGGCGCTTATCCCATCACCTGCGCCATCGGAACTCTTTCGGCCCAGAATTATGTCTTCGCCTTCGTGCCCGGCACCCTCACGATCAATCCAGCGCCTTTGACGGTGAATGTGGATAGCGCATCACGCGCTTATGGCGATCCGAATCCTGCATTCACGGGAACGATTACCGGCCTGAAGAATGGCGACGTGGTCACCGCAAATTACAGCACCACGGCAACGCAGCTCAGCCCAGTTGGAACCTATCCAATCACCGCAACTCTAGTAGATCCAAATAGCGTTTTGGGCAATTACACCGTCACCATCAACAACGGTACGCTGACGATCACCCCGGCAGCCCTGGTGGTCACGGCCAACAACGCGGCCCGTCTCTATGGCGATCCGAATCCGGCCTTCACCGGAACTATCGCCGGAATCAAGAACAACGACAACATCACGGCGATTTTCACGACAACGGCAACGCCAGCCAGCCCGGTCGGAACCTATCCAATCATTCCGACTCTGACTGACAATGGCACCGGCGCACTTGCGAACTATATAGTCACGACGAACAATGGCTCGCTCACCGTCAGCCCCGCTCCGTTGACTGTAACGGCTGACAATGCAACCCGCGCTTTCGGCGCACCGAATCCGGCGTTTACGGGAACGATTGTCGGAATCAAGAATGGCGACAACATCACCGCAACTTATTCCACTCCGGCCACACAGAGCAGCCCGGCAGGAACCTATCCGATTATTCCTGCACTGGTTGACCCGACCGGCAAGCTGGGCAATTACACGGTAACCATCAATAACGGCACGTTGACTGTCACGACTGCAATTTTGACGGTCACGGCGAACAACGCCAGCCGCTTCTATGGCGACCCGAATCCGGTCTTCACCGGAACGATCCAGGGAATCCAGAACGGCGATAACATCACCGCAACGTTTTCAAGCGTCGCTGACCCCACCAGCCCAGTGGGAACGTATGCAATTGTGCCCACAGTGTCAGATAACGGCACTGGCGCGCTGTCGAACTATGTTGTGGTCAGCAACAATGGTGTTCTTACTGTCAATCCAGCGCCGCTGAGCGTGACTGCAATCAGCGTGAACCGCCTTTATGGTGATGCCAACCCGGCGCTCAGCGTAACGATTGTCGGAATCAAGAATGGCGATCCAATCACGGCCAGCGTGAGCACCACGGCTGACCCGACGAGCCCGATTGGAACTTATCCCATCGTTGCAACCCTCGTCGATCCGACAAATAAACTCGGCAATTACGCCGTGACCATCAACAATGGCACCTTGACCATCAATCCCGCTCCGTTGAGCGTGACTGCGGCGAACGCCAGCCGCCTGTTTGGAACTCCCAATCCGCCGCTCAGCGGAATCATTACGGGAATTAAGAACGGCGACCCGATCACTGCTACTTACTCAACCACGGCAATCGCTACCAGCCCCGCCGGAACGTATCCGATTACTTCGGCGCTGGTTGACGCTGCGGGCAAGCTTGGCAACTACACTGTCACGTCCGCTGATGGAACGCTGACCGTGAATGCTGCGCCGACGGCCAACTTCCTGTTCGTGAATAACCAGGCCGCAACCGGCAACAGCATTGCCGGTTACTCAGTGGCAGTGGATGGAACTCTCACGGCTCTTGCTGGCTCGCCTGTCGCGACCGGCGGTCTGGGCGCGACCGCAGCTTGCTCTTCTGTGAATCGCCTCGCCCTGAGCGCGGGCAATAACCTGCTGTTCGTTTCCAACGGCGGCGATCAGACCATCAGCGCATTCGCTATCGATCCAACTAGCGGCGCCTTGACTGCGGCAGCCGGTTCACCGTTCGCTTCTGGTCTAACGCTCGACGCGTGCTCCGGAATTTCCCTGAGCGCCTCGCCTGATGGACGCTTCCTGATGGCGTCCAGCAACGGTCAGATCACTACTTTCAGCATCGGCGCGGGTGGCGTACTTACATCGCTCTCCACTGCTGCAAACTCGGTTGTCCCGAACGCCAGCATGAAGATTTCGGCCAATGGACAGCTTCTGGCAGTCTCGAACGGCGCCAGCGTCTCAGTGTTCTCCATCAATCCTGATGGGTCGCTGACCGCGGTCGCTGGATCGCCGTTCGCAGAGGCCGGAACCGGAACGCTTGCCGGTCTGGACTTCAGCTCCACCAGCGGCTTGTTGTTTGGCGCGGAAGCCAGCGCAACAGCGGCCTTCGCGGACGCATGGACGATTGGCGCAAACGGTGTTCTCTCATCCGTTGCAGGCAGCCCGTTCAGCACCACCGCGATTAACTCCAACGTGGTCCTGCTCAGCCCGAATGACAGTTTCCTGTTCGCCAGCAACCAGGGCAGCAACAGCGTCAGCTCATACGGCGTGGGCGTTGGCGGCAGCCTGAGCAGCATCGGCAGCTTTGGCAGCGCAGCTTCACTGCACGCTCCGGTGGGCATGGCAACAGACCGCTCCGGCAGCCTGCTCTATGTGGCTGACGATACCTTCGGCGTGGCCGTGTTCAGCATCAATGGCGCGGGCTCGCTCGCCCAGCTTGGCGATGTAGCGATCGCGAATGCAGGCCAGGTACAAGACCTGGTTGCGTATCCGCCGCGCATGGCCAGCAACGCAGATCTGAGCGTCGCGATATCGGCTTCGTCGCCCAACGTGGTGGCCGGCCAGAACGTGACCTACACCATCTCAGTAACCAACAACGGTGCTGATCCGGCTGCAGCAACTGTCACGGACAGCCTGCCAACCGGCTTCGGCGTTGTCTCCTGCACTGCGACCGGCAACGGGGCCTGCATCGGCACTTCACCGGCAGCGAATTTCTACCTGCTGCAAAGCGGTGAAACTCAAACCGTAACCCTGGTTACCTCTACCAGCCTGTCAATTGCTGATGGCACGGTCACCACGAACACTGCGAGCATCAGCAACAGCTCAGCGGTTGACGCGAATGCTGCCAACAACTCTGCCAGCGCCACTGTGACGGTTGCACAGCCTGCAACCACAACGCTTGCAGTAGCTTCTGCCAGCGGCGCGTACGGTGGAAGCACAACTCTTTCCGCTACACTGAGCACGGCCAGCGGCCCTCTAGCCGGGCAGACCGTTAGCTTCACGCTGAATGGAACCACGGTGGGCAGCGCAGTTACAGACGCCACCGGCCTTGCTTCGGTTCCGGCCAGCCTGGTCGGCATTGCCGCCGGATCATATCCAGCGGGTGTTGCAGCCAGTTACGCGGGCGATCCGAATAACAAAGCCAGCTCAGGTAGCGCAGTCCTTACGGTGAATCCCGCGGTGTTGACTGTGACTGCGGCGAACGGGACCAGATTGTATGGTGACCCGAACCCGACGTTCACGTTTACCTTCTCCGGCTTCGTGAACGGCGAGACCGCGTCCGTCCTGACCGGCAGCCCGAGCTGCACTACCACGGCCGTGGCGACCAGTCCATTGGGAAGCTATCCAATCACGTGTGCTGCTGGAACGCTTTCGGCGGCAAACTACACATTCACCTTTGTCGATGCAACTTTGACGATCAATCCGGCTCCGTTGACGGTTACCGCTGCCAATGCCAGCCGCGTGTACGGTGATCCTAATCCGACGTTCACCGGCACGATCACCGGCATTAAGAATGGCGACGACATCACGGCTGTATATGCCACCACGGCTACGGCGGCGAGCGTTGTGGGGACTTATCCCATCACGCCCGGGTTGGTGGATCCGACAAATAAGCTCGGCAACTACACTGTGACTTCAAACAACGGCACTTTGACGATCACGCCTGCTCCGCTGAACGTAACTGCGGCCAATGCGACCAAGGCTTTCGGTGATCCAAACCCGGCGTTCACTGGAATCATTACCGGAATCAAGAACGGTGACAACATTAGCGCGACTTACAGCACCACGGCGACCGCTACAAGCCCGGCAGGGACTTATCCCATCGTGCCTGCCCTGGTGGACCCGACCGGCAAGCTCAGCAACTATGCGGTAACCGTAAGCAATGGCACGCTCTCCATCACCAACTCAGTACTCACAGTGACGGCCGCCAATGCCAGCCGCTTGTACGGCGATCCCAACCCGGTCTTCACCGGCACTATTACCGGAATCAAGAACGGTGACAACATCACTGCAACCTATGCCAGCACAGCAACGGCAACCAGCGCGGTGGGAACCTTCTCCATCGTGCCCACGTTGTCAGACAACGGAACGGGCGCTCTCGCCAATTACACGGTGGTCATCAACAACGGCGTTCTCACTGTAAACCAGGCGCCTCTGACGGTGAGCGCAGCTAACGCAACCCGTCTCTATGGCGCGGCCAACCCGGCCTTCACCGGGACGATCACCGGCCTGAAGAATGCTGACAGCATCACCGCAACTTACAGCGCCACAACCACGGCTGCCAGCAACGCTGGAACTTATCCCATCACGGCAACGTTGAGCGATCCGGCCGGCGTGCTGCCCAACTACGCTGTCACTACAACTAATGGCACATTGACGATTACGCCCGCGCCGCTGACGGTGACTGCCGCAAATGCAACCCGCGTCTATGGCGATGCCAACCCGGCATTCACGGGAACGATCACTGGTCTGCTCAATGGTGACAACATTACTGCCACTTACAGCACCACAGCCACGGCTGCCAGCAACGTTGGACCTTATCCAATCACCCCGGCGCTGGTTGATCCAGCCGGGAAGCTGGGCAACTACACCGTCACTTCAAACAACGGGACTCTGACCGTCACGACTGCGCCCTTGGCCGTCACAGCGGCCAATGCAACCCGCGCCTTCGGTGATCCGAACCCGGCATTCACTGGAATCATCACCGGCATTAAGAACGGTGACAACATCACCGCGAGCTACAGCACCACCGCAACGGCGACCAGCCCGGTAGGAACGTATCCCATTACGCCTGCTCTGGTTGATCCGACCGGAAAGCTTGGCAACTACACGGTAACGCTTAATAACGGCACGCTGACAGTCACCAACTCTGTCCTCACCGTGACGGCAGCCAATGCCAGCCGCTTCTACGGTGATCCGAACCCGGCCTTTACGGGAACGATTACCGGCGTGAAGAATGGCGACAATATCACCGCGACGTTCTCCAGCGCGGCCACTGCAACGAGTGCGCCAGGAACATACGCCATCGTGGCAACCCTGGTGGACCCGAACAATCGCGCCGGAAAC
Source organism: Candidatus Angelobacter sp. (assembly GCA_049688735.1). Lineage (GTDB taxonomy): Bacteria > Acidobacteriota > Terriglobia > Terriglobales > Acidobacteriaceae > Angelobacter. Next base: position 12,533 of record JBAVLE010000378.1, read on the forward strand.
TACACAGTAGTCATCAACAACGCTGTTCTCACCGTGAACGCAGCTCCGCTCTCAGTCGCGGCAGCGAACGCCACCCGTCTCTATGGAGCAGCGAACCCGGTCTTCACCGGCACGATCACCGGCTTGAAGAACGGCGACAACATCACTGCGAGCTACACGACCGTGGCTGACCCAACCAGCAATGTGGGCAGCTATGCCATCACGCCGCTCCTGAGTGATCCGACGAACAAACTCAGCAACTACGCTGTGACTCTGACCAACGGCTCACTCACCATTACTCCTGCGCCGCTCACGGCCACCGCTAATAACGCGAGCCGTGTTTACGGCGATCCCAATCCGGCATTCACCGGCACGATCACTGGACTGCTGAACGGCGATAACATTACCTTCAGCGCTACCAGCGCCGCTCCGACCGCCGCTGTGGGAACCTACCCGATCGTTCCTGCCCTGGCCGATCCGGCTGGCAAGCTGGCCAACTACACGCTTACCTCCAATAACGGAGTTCTCACTGTAACGCCGGCGCCGCTGTCAGTCGCGGCCGCCAACGCCACTCGCGCATATGGCGATCCCAACCCAGCTTTCACGGGAACGCTTACCGGCATCAAGAATGGCGATAACATTACCGCCACCTACAGCAGCACGGCGGTTGCAACCAGCGCCCCGGGAAGCTATCCGATCACTCCTGCACTGGCCGACCCGACCGCGAAGCTCAGCAATTACACCGTAACTTCAACCAATGGAACGCTGACTGTCACAACCGCAACTTTGACTGTGTCGGCGTCTAACGCCAGCATGATTTACGGTGATCCGGTTCCCGCAGTCAGCGGCACCATCACTGGCCTGAAGAATGGCGATGCCATCACCGCTACCTTCAGCACTACGGCAACTTCGGCCAGCCCGGTAGGAACGTATCCAATTACGTCGGCGCTATCTGATTCCACGGGCAAGCTGGCGAACTACACCGTGGTCACGAATAATGGCGTGCTGACAATCAGTCCTGCTCCTCTGACTGTCTCCGCTGCGAATGCGAGCCGCGCTTACGGTAGTGCGAACCCCGCATTCACCGGAACGCTGACCGGCGTCAAGAACGGTGACAACATCACTGCAACTTTTGCCAGCGCAACTGACGCCACAACCAACGTAGGCAATTACCCAATTGTTCCAACCCTGGTTGATCCGACGGCAAAGCTGGGCAACTACACCGTCACCTCGACGAACGGCACTCTCACGATTACTCAGATAGCGCTGTCCGTCACCGCCAATAACGCGACCCGCGTTTACGGCGACCCGAACCCGGCTTTCACCGGAACGATCACTGGACTGGTGAATGGTGACAACATCACCTTCAGTGCTACCAGCGCCGATCCAACGGCTGCCGTGGGAACGTATCCAATCGTGCCCACGCTGGTCGATCCAAATGGCAAGCTGGTCAACTACTCATTGACTTCCACCAACGGCACTCTTACCGTCACGCAAGCCCCATTAAGCCTGGTTGCTGCAAATTCAACCCGCGCTTATGGCGATCCCAACAACTTGAGCGGAACGCTTTCCGGCGTGAAGAACGGTGACAACATCACTGCGGTTTACAGCACCACGGCAAGCGCTGCCAGCGCGCCCGGAACGTATCCGATCACTGCTTCATTGAGTGATCCAACCAGCAAGCTGGGCAACTATAGCGTGAGCATCACGAACGCCACGCTGACTGTTACTCCGGCCACGCTGACGATCACGGCAGCCAATTCCAGCATGGTTTATGGCGACGCGATCCCGGCGCTCAGCGGAACGCTTGCGGGAGTCAGGAATGGCGACAACATCACGGCCAGCTATAGCACTACGGCCACATCAACCAGCGCACCTGGAACTTATCCGATCGCAGCGGCTGTCTCGGATAACGGAACCGGCGCTCTGGCGAACTACACGGTCGTAATCAACAATGGTTCGCTCACGATCAGCCCAGCTCCGTTGGTCGTAACCGCAGCCAATGCCGGCCGGCTCTATGGTGATCCGAATCCCGCATTCACCGGCACTATCACCGGCTTGAAGAATGGCGACAACGTTGGCGCTATCTTCTCCGCTGCAGCTGATCCAACCAGTCCGGTCGGAAACTACGCAATTATTCCGACGCTGACTGATCCCAACAGCAAGCTTGGGAACTACGCAGTGACTCTCAACAACGGCGTGCTTGCGGTTTCTCCCGCGCCGCTGAGCGTCGTCGCTGCAAATGATTCCCGCTTGTATGGCGATCCTAACCCGGCATTCACGGGAACGCTGACTGGCATCAAGAATGGCGATAACATCACTGCCAGCTTCAGCAGCGCGGCTGATCCAACCAGCCCTGTGGGAACGTATCCAATCGTACCCAGCCTGTCTGATCCAACCGCCAAGCTCGCCAATTACGTGGTTACATCAACCAACGGAACGCTTACAGTAAGTCCAGCGCCACTGACCATCCAGGCCAATGACGCTACTGCACCTGTCGGAGGGCCGTTCCCAACCTTCACCGGAACCATTACCGGCTTGAAGAATACAGACGTGATCACAGCGTCCTACAGCACCACGGCGGATGCGACCAGCCCGGCGGGAACGTACCCGATCATCCCCGCAGCAGATCCGAGCCCCGCGCTTGGAAACTACACGGTGACCTTGATCAACGGAACGCTAACCCTGCAATAACTGAAGACAACCAGGGCCGGCTGAAGTTCAGCTGGCCCTGGAAATTCTCATAGACAAATTCCGGGGAGTCACTCACAGGCCAAGAAATAGTCTGATTAGCTTTTTTAACGCCGCTTTATTCCCTCTCTAATCTCCCGCGCCCATGATCACACGCATCAGGGGTTACGAAAGTAACAAGCGGCTTCTCCCCCTAGGCTCGAAACTAGCGAGAATCCCCTGCGTGTGTCGGCGCGTAATCCTCCCGACTTCGCCTCCCTACAAAACCAGTAAATTCTTGCTGTTCTTCCGGGCAGCGAGCGGTGGACCCGTTTGTGCGTTCGACGACGCCGAGGTGTCAGCAAGGCCCAGAGCCCTGTCTGCTCAACTTTTCCGTCCCGATAAAAACGCACGAAGCGTGGATCGCGATTGCAAGGCCCCCATGCGCACTGGCAATGAACAGTGCGCAGGGTGACAAGTGTGCACACGTCGTGACGATAAGAGATACCTGCGCGAAGCAGAACTCCTCGATCAAGTCGTGGCAACACCTTCCGGAGGATGAAATGCTCGACAACAACGGTATAACTTCCCGTCCACTTTTCCTGGCCACCAACTCAACAGACTTTCCGCAAGCCGCTCTGCGGTTGATTCCGGCATTTCTGTTGATCCTTATATTGCTGTCGCCGATGGCGCTGTATGCGCAGGGCAATTACGTTTACGTGAATAACCAGGACGTTGCCAATAGCATTTCCGGCTTTGCTGTGTCCTCAACCGGCAGCCTCACGCTGGTGCCCGGCTCTCCGTATCTGACCGGCGGCATTGGTTCCACCACCACCTGCATCGGTCTGGACAGGATCACTATTAGCGCGCCCCAGAATCTCTTGTTCGTATCGAACAGCGGTGACCAGACGATCAGCGTGTTTCAAATCAATCCTGCAACAGGCGCGCTCACCGCGGCAGGCGGTTCGCCATTTGCCAGCGGGCTCACGCTCGATCTTTGCCAAGGCATATCACTGGCAGCGACCCCGGATGGCGCGTTCCTGATGGCTTCCAGCAACGGCCAGATTCAAACGTTCGCGATTGGAGCCGGCGGGGCACTAACTCCAGCCGCAACCACGGCAAATTGTTGCTCACCCACCATTGGAATGAAGATTTCTGCCCACGGTCAGCTTTTGGCCGTCAGCAATGAGAGCAGCGTATCGGTCTACACGATTAATGCTGACGGGTCGCTTACTCCTTCGGCGAGTTCGCCTTTCCCGCGCGGCGGCACCGGACTGGTTTCCGGGCTGGATTTCAGCTGCGCCGGCGACCGCCTCTATGGCGGCGAAGCGAGCTTTGCTTCCAACACCATTACTGATGCATGGTCCGTGGCTCCCGATGGAACATTGACCGCGCTTGCCGGCAGCCCATTTCTTGGCGCCGGAACTGATGGGCAGATCGTCCTGCTTAGCCCGGACAACTCACTGCTTTTTACCAGTGACCAGTTCAACAACAAGATCAATTCTTCCAGTGTTGCCGCTGACGGAAGTTTGAACACCATCGGCAGCTTTGGCGGCGTCAACTCCGTTCACGTGCCCACCGGTCTTGCCACCGATGCATCGGGGTCTTTTCTGTATGCCGCCGATGAGAATTTTGGCATTGCTGTTTTCAGCATCAACGGCACCGGCGGGCTGAAAGGATTGAGCAACATCCCAGTTGACCGAGTTGGAGAAATCCAGGGTCTCGCGGCTTATCCTCCGCGCAGCTGCACCAGCGCCGATCTTGCTCTCACACAGACTGCTTCGCCTACGACGGTAGAATCTGGATCAAACGTTACCTACACGACCACCGTTACCAACAATGGTCCGGATGCCGGGTCAGCCACAATCGTCGACAATCTCCCCGCTGGAACTTTAATTGTTTCGTGCGCTTCCACCGGCGGTGGCGTTTGCAACAATAGTCCGCAGCTCAATCCACATACCGTAACTTTTGCTTCGCTTGCCAGCGGTGAGGTTGAAACCATAACGATTGTCGCCGCAACCAGCGCAAGCCTTCTGAATGGAGCATCGCTCAGCAATACCGTCAGCGTCGGAAACAAATCCGCAGTTGATCCTGACCCGACGAATAATTCAGCCACCGCCACCATCGCCATCACGGCACATGCCGGACCTTCCACGTTGACGGTCTCGCCAACCACGGCGTCCTTCGGCGGGCTCGCAATCCTGAGCGCCACTTTGCAAAAGCAATCCAACGGCGGATTGATTTCAGGCAGGACCGTAACGTTCGCATTGAACGGCATAACTGTAGGCACAGCCCTAACCAATAACGCGGGCCAGGCATTCTTCACCACCAGCGTAGCGGGAATTTCGTTGGGAACATACGCGGGCGCAATCAGCGCCAGCTTTGCGGGCGATACAATGTTTACCGCGAGCAGCGGCTCCGGATCGCTTACAGTGAATCGCGCCGTGCTTACGGTGGTTGCCAGCACCGTGGCAAAGCTCTATCTGGATCCCAATCCGCCATTCACCTATGGGATTACGGGATTTTTGAATGGCGACACAGCCGCGGTTGTCAGCGGGACCACGGTTTGCAATACCGTTGTTCCCACGGATGCCAGCACGCCCCCGGGGCGTTATGCGATTCACTGCCCCGTCGGATCACTTACAGCCGCCAACTATACCTTTGCGACCTTCGATGGAGCTCTCGTCGTCAACAAACCGCCGTTGACCGTTGCGATCGACAACGCAACCCGTGTGTACGGCGATCCTAATCCCCCGTTCACCGGCACGATCACCGGTCTGCGCGGAACAGATGTAATCACCGCCACGTATGATAGCCCGGCAGCGGGCGGCAGCCCGGTGGGAACGTACCCAATTGTTCCCTCGTATGCCGATCCTGCTGGAGTACTCAATAATTACAACGTGATCGTGACCAACGGAACTCTCACGATCACCCCAGCGCCGCTAAGCGTGACCGCGGACAATGCCAGCCGCGTTTATGGCGATCCCAACCCGATTTTCACTGGCACGGTACTGGGCATCAAGAACGGCGATAACATTACCGCCACTTACACCAGCATCGCCAACCCGGCCAGCGGGGTGGGAACTTATCCCATCGTGGCTAACCTAATCGACCTGACGCACAAGCTCGGAAATTACACCGTCACCAAGACCGACGGTGTGCTTACCGTCACTCAAGCCCCCCTGAGCGTGACTGCGGCGGACGCTTTGCGACTGTATGGCGATCCCAATCCCGTCTTCACAGGCACGATTGTTGGGATTAAGAACGGCGATGCCATAACGGCAACGTACTCCAGTCCAGCCACGGTGCTCAGCGATGTGGGGAGTTATCCCATTATTCCGGCCCTGGTGGATCCAACGCTCAAGCTGGGCAACTACGCAGTGACTTCAATCAACGGCGTTCTAACGATTAATCCTTCGCCGCTGACTTTCACGGTTGCGAATGCCAGCCGCGTCTACGGCAATACCAACCCGAATTTCACCGGAACTTTCGTTGGGCTGAAGAACGGCGACGTTCTTACGCTGACATTTACCTCGGCTGATATCACAAGTCCTGTGGGGACGTATCCCATCGTGCCTGCGGTGAGCGGAGCCAAAGCCATCGATTATTCAATAGTAGTCAAGGGCGGAGTTTTAACCATCACTCCAGCTCCGCTGTCTGTTACAGGGCCAAGCGGGAGCCGTTTGTACGGCGATCCTAACCCGCTCAGCACAATCTCTGGCTTGAAAAATAATGACAACATCACGGCAAGCGTGGCCAGCCCAACAGCAACCAGCGCGCCCGCGACGTATGTCACAGTTCCCGTCCTGGTTGATCCCACGAATAAGCTGGGCAACTACACAGTTACCAGCAAGAACGGATCGCTTACCGTTAACAAAGCGCCGCTCTCAGTGACCGCGAACAGCTTCTCGCGGCCATTTGGCTCGGCCAATTTAACGCTTACGGGCGTGATCACCGGCATTAAAAATGGTGAAAACATCACGGGCACTTACAGCACCACGGCCACTCAAACGAGCAACGTCGGAACATTCCCGATCACCCCGGCAGTTTCATTCTCGCCATCAGGTCTAAGCGCGAATTACAACCTGACCACCGCTGCCGGAACGCTCACCATTACAGCCGTACCGCTCACTATCACGTCGAACAGCCAGACCGTGGTATTGAACGGTACGATTGCTCCCAGCGCAACTTACAGCGGGTTTGTTCTTGGCCAGGGTCCGGCAAACCTTGCGGGCACATTGAACTGCGCTTCGAATGGCAGCACCATTGGCACGCACACTCTAAGCTGCTCAGGACAAAGCTCAACCAATTACACCATCAGCTTTGTGAATACCGGAGTGGAAACGGTGACGTATGCTCCTGTAGGCACTTGCTCCAACGGGCCGGGTCACCAGATCCTGGCGCCAATCGCAACCAACGGCAGCACACAGTTCACAAAAGTTACAACGCCCACCATTCCTGTCCAGTTCAGGGTCTGCGACGCAAAGGGAGCAGCCATATCCAGCACCGTAATCTCCAGCTTCACTCTTACGTCGATCAACGGTGTTCCGGCAAGTACGCCTGCTCCGCAGGGTGGCCCGTTCGCGTTCGTGGGCGGAGCACTCCTGAATGGCGCAGGCTCGGCGGGCTGGCAGTTCGTGATGTCTACCAGCACTCTGACGGCCGGCAACACTTACGCTTACACCATAAACCTGAATGACGGTACATCCATACCGTTCCAGTTCAGACTCAACTAACCACACAACAGCAGAAATGGGACGGCACGGGCCGTCCCTTTTTGCATCCCTGAAGACATTTCCCGCTGGAAAGCCGTCCAGATTATTGAAACTTGAAGCGGAATAGCCAGCCTAGAAGGCTGTCCCCCAAAACTCTGTATTACCCGTGCGATCCAAATCGCAACCACTTAGTTAAAAATCGCAAATTAAGAACTTTAATATTTCTCCAATGTCGGTCTAATTCCTAAGGCCTAAAACTGAGAGAACAAATTGGCGAATTTTCGCCTTTAAGGGTCAGGACCTCGCTCTTCCGGCATTTTGCGAGTCCTGGGCTGGCGATGATCGCGAACTGTCGCACTCCCGAGGGAGTAGCTCGCAAATGCGGCGGTAGTTGTTTGCACGGATGAAACCTTGCACATAAAAAAGCAAGGAAGATCCTGGGGCTAAGCTCTGGGACAAAAGGCGAAAAAAATGAGCTCCTCCACACGGACTACAGCTGCCCAGGGCAAAAACTGCGTTCCAACACTTTCAGCGCGCAATTTGTTCTGTCTGGTAACAATTCTGATGCTCGCCATTGTCACGGCGAATGCCCAAACCATCGTCACGCCAGCCACTACAACGGTGCAGTATCTTGGCGTACCTAACCCGCAGAACACCAGCAATGCCGCGGTTACAGCACCTCTTGGGGCCATCGTTTTAAACGGCATCAGTTCGGCGAATCCGATCGATCCGGCCACCAAACTGTTTTTTTGCGTAGAAAACAAAACACCTTGCATTCCAGAACGCCACTTGTGGGTGGCTGACGCCACTGCCGGCATTTGCCGCATCGATCCGGACCTGGACTCGCCTGGACCTTACGCCATCAACCTGGAAACTTGTCCTTTCAAGATTAATGGAGCCTCCATTACTGGCGGCCCCCTGGCGTTTGATCCCGCTCAGCATTACCTCGATCCCGCGAATCCTCTGATCCCCACAAATTACCTCTATTTCGTGGATGAGCAGCGCGCTTCACAAGGCATCATGCGGATCGGGTATCTCGCCACCGGCGACAGCGGACACGGATCCCTGAATTACGCCAGCCTATTTGTCATGGGCGGCAATACCACTGGCGCGCGCTTCGGCGGCGGCACCACGGGTTGCCCGCTGCCGGGAAATCCCGGCCTTCCCGACGCAGCAGTTCTGAGCCCTTTGGGCGATCTCTGGGTTGGCTTTAAGAAGAGCGGCACCATCGTTCGTTTTAACCAGCCGGGCACCGCATCCGACACCGGTTTTGGCACCTGCGACCAGTTCATTACGCCGGTCGCCACCGTCTCCAAGCTCACAACTGGCCTGGCCTTTATTGGCCACGACCTGTGGGGCGCGGACGGCAACTCACCATTCTTCATCAAGAACGCGGACACAACTTGCGTGGTTCCTCCGCACGGAATTTGCACAGCGCCTACCGACATTGTTGGCGTACTCGCGGCGGCTCCGGTGGGTGCTACCGCCGTTACCTTGATGAGCGACCAGTATTACCCGGCCATCAATGGCAATAACGTATATTTCGCCCTTCAACAGGCGGCGGCCGTGCCGCCGGCGCCACAGGTTATTCCGGATAACGTCGCTTGGCTCGGCAATGCAGCGGCTGCGGATGCAACCATGAACAACACGACCCTCGACACCACGTTTATGGGCACGTTTTCCCCCGTGAGCGGCCCTGATCCGGCAATTGCTTTCCTCAGCGGAATCGGCGTGGACCAGACTGATCCCGCGAACCTCGTGGTGTACAGTTCCGACGACTACAGTGGATTAGGCGCACTGGCAAAAGGCATGTGGTTCCAGAGCTGCCAGGGCGCACCGCCAGCCTCGCCTCCAGCTCTTGGTTTTATGCCCAATAACTGCCCCACTCCAACCGCGACCGCGGCTCCGGGTGCTCCGCTGAATGTCTTTGGTGTCGCTAGCAACAACGCCGTCACGGTGAACTGGACCCCGGCGCAATCGAACCAGCCGGTCACCTTTTACACTGTAAACACCATCACTGCCGGCCCGGCAGTTGCCCCAGTCACCGTCAATCCGCCCGCTGGATTCTCCTTCCCGCCGACCTCGGTTTTGATTAGCGGATTGGTCAATAACACTTCATACACGTTCACTGTTATTGCCAACAATGCTCAGGGACCCAGCTTACCTTCGGCTCCCAGCGCTCCTGTTACACCTCCGGGTATCGCGGTTCCTGCTGCGCCCACCGGTGCAACAGCTCTCGCTGGTGATACGCAGGTTTCGGTGAGCTTCACGGTCTCACCGCCTCCGCAAGGCGCGCCGATCACCAGTTATCTGGTGACGTCGAACCCCGGGGGCATCACGGCCAGCATTCCGCCACCTGCCAGCGGGAACACCGCGACGGCATTGGTCGGTGGCCTGACCAATGGCGTGAGCTACACATTTACGGTTCAAGCAATTAACCTTCGCGGTCCCAGCTTGCCTTCAGCGCCTTCGAATGCTGTGGTTCCCTCGGCAGCCCACGTGCCGGTTTTGAATGTGGGTATCAGTGGACCTTCATCAGTCAGTACCGCGCCGACGCAGGTCACTTACACCATCACGGTTACAAATCCGAGCACTGCCACGTCGGCCTTCCCGGCCAATGTGTCTGTGACTCATACCTTGTCTCCAGTTCGCGCTGTCATTGATGCAGCCGGCGCATTGCGCAATGGAGGTATCGTTACCATCACCACAACAGGCTCGCATGCATTGAATATCGGCCAGAGCATTACGATTGCCGGCGTTACGGATGCTTCCTTCAACGGAACATTCACGATTCAGGACGTTCCATCGCCTACCACGCTGACCTATGCTCAGGCGGGTCTCAACACCACAAGCGGTTCCGGAACCGTAACTGGCTTGCCGCTGGCAAATATCGTGCTGGCGCAAACTAGTCAGGGTACGTGCACAGCGGGTGGCTCGGGCGTAATTACCGTCACGTGCAACCAGGGATCTTTGGCTGCGGGCGCATCGTCAACCATGACGGTGATCGTGCAGGTCCAGACCCAGGGTGTCCTCAACTCGGTTGTTGCCAGCGGAACGGATGCGGCAGGCACGGCGCTAGCGAACGCGAATACCAGCCTAACCACTACCGTACCGTTGCCGGCGACCTCTAATCTTTCGGCCGCGGTCGGAATCACTGCAACGCCGCAGAGTCCGACTCCGAACGTTGGGCAGACTGACAGCATCACCTGGAAGGTCACCAATGTCTCGACTACAGCGACGCCAAACGTCCAGCTCACCATCTTCATCCCGACTGGCTTGACCATCACCGGTCCCAACCCACCCACGCCGACGATCGACAACGGTGGCATCGGTTCCTGTTCTGCATCAACGCCTGTCGCTGGTGGCAACCAGATAGTTTGCACTACTCCCACGTTGGGCGGCGGTAGGAAAAATGGAGCTAAACCACCATCAACCATGACCGTGATTACAACTGTGACTCCTACTGCTGCGATTAGAGGCATAGCTGTCCATCCCAGCGGAACAGTAACTTTCGGTCCTGGCGGAATTGACACGTTGGCAAACTCAGTAACCCTAACCATCACTGCTAAATAACAATCAGAACTGCCGAGGTGCAAATGCATCTCGGCAGGTTTTATCCTAGGACCTTCCGCACAGATTCTGCTGAAAGGGACTAATCGTCACACAAAAAGGGGGACCGTTTCGGCGGCCCCCTTTTTTATGCCTAAAGAGCAACTTAACATCGTTGAACAATCTATTCACTGAGGCATTCAGAATGCTTTCTCAAATTCTCATGTCAAGCTAACCTGCGTGGACAATCCCTCGCATTGGTGGGTAGGCGCAGATCGACATCAGCGCACAACAAAGGCGGGCCCTCAAGCAGGCCCGCCGTTTTATTTCGGTTGAAGATTTAGCCTTTCTTCGTTGGCGATGACTTTGCCGGGTGCTTGGCCGGATGCGCCGGCGTAGGCGCAGCCTTCGCAGGACTTCCAGCGCTGCAGTAGTGCAGCGTGACAGCCGGCATTCCAGCAGCTTCCGCGATGGTCATCACAAATAGGCGGTCATATTCATTTTCGCCGATGGGCGGTACTGTTCCGCCCTGAAGGCGGGCAATCACAAAAGGCACCGTATCGCTGTGTCCAACTACCAGAATGTTTCCGCCGCCGGTATAAACCAGGTTTTTAATTAATCCGTTCGAATCCTTGGCGGGAAGAATTGTGGGCTTGACTTTTAGCATTTTGGCCAGCGGAGCGGCGGTTTGTTGTGTGCGCGTAACATCTGTCACGTAGATTTGCTTGATGCCCGCGTCTTTCAGTGTTGCCGCAAGGCACTCTGCCCGCTTCTGCCCTTCAGGACTCAACGGGGCATCTGCGGCGTTTGAAGCCTTCTCTGCGTGTCTGACCAGGAATATGGTGCGCACGTTCTGCTGCGCGGCTGCCATCTGGCAAAGCAATAGAGCCGGAAAAACTGCACGTAAAAAGAAAGATTTCATAGCGTGAATCATCAACCTCCAGGGTCTCACCTGATCTTTGTATCACCTTTTCACGAGAAAATCCCTGTTTGCCTCACACGCATTTCGATTCGCAGGGTCATCGTGGCAGCGCCGCATCAGGTGATCGCCTTACAAGGAAAATGACTGCCACGAAGGAAAGAGAAGCAATCACAAAACCAACCTGTGGTACGATAGCGGAACTCCCCCAAATTTTTTCCCATTGTTGATGAGGAAGGTCTCGTTATCCATGATCAGAATCTTTATAACTTTTCTTCTGGCCGGATCTTGTGCGTTCGCTCAGATACCGGTCGCTCCTCCGGCGCAAGCCCTTTCTCCTATGCCCGCCCCTCAGCAGCCGGCGCCTCCTTTGCCGCAACCGTCTTTCAATCCTGATAGCGTGCCCCCGAATGCCGCCGTGGTGACGCTCCATGGCATGTGCGCAAAGGATTCCTCATCCACAAAAATGGGTTCTGCTAAGGAGGGCCCTGCCAAAGATGGTTCTGCCAAAGATAGCTCCTGTCAGACCGTGATCACCAAAGAGCAGTTCAATGCCATGCTCTCCGGGATGAGCATAGCTGTGCAGCTAACGACCCCGGGTGCCATGCGGAATTTTGCTGAGAGTTACTCGCAACTGCTGGCCCTGGCGACCGAAGGCGAAAAGGCCGGCGCAGAAAATGATCCACGCTTCCAGGAGTTGATGAAAATCGCCCGCATTCGCGCGCTGGCCGATTCATACCGGCATGGGCTGGATGAAAAGTACAGCAGCCCATCCCAGCAGGAAATTGAGGCATATTACAACGAAAATATTTCCAAGTACGATTCCTTCAAGGTCGAGCGCATTATCGTTCCATCTATCAACCCCGGCCGCACGCCGGCGGCACGGGCCGAAAGCGACAAAAAGATCCAGCAGTTGGCCAATGACATTCGTGAACGGGCCGCTCGAGGGGAGGAAACACAAAAGCTCCAGGATGAAGTCTATAAAGTTCTCGCTCTTCCTTCTTCTCCAAAGACGGACCTCGGCATCAAGCGCAGGGGCTCTTTCCCTGTCGCCATCGAAAAAGATCTACTTGCGTTGAAACCGGGTGAAGTAACCAAGCTTGAGACCGAGATGTCTGGGTTCAATATCTATAAACTTCGCAGCCGTGACACCATACCGCTTCAATACGTGAAAGCTGAGATTACGCGCGACCTTCACCAGAAAAACCTGGAAGTTGCCATTAAGGCCGTGACCGGCAACATACACCCTGAATTGAATGAGCAGTTCTTTGGCCCTACCGGTAGAACAGCGGGCCCAATTCTGCGAAGCCCACAATCATCGGATTCGCGCTACCCCCAAGCCACGCCAGGAACCCAGATGCCAGGTGCGCCAATTGGAAACCCGACCCCATCAACTCCAGCGCAACAGCCGTTGTCGCCAAAATAAAATGCCAATGACCAGTTGATGGTTGGCCATTGGCCCCGTAACGATGGGCGAATACTCTTATTGATGCACGAGGCAGCTCGCCTGAATCAATAGTTTCGCCGTTGCGCTTGCCGGCGCACTTCTTTATGTCTTTCTGCTGTCTGTTGCTTCTCCTGGGCCAGCTTGTCTGGCGAGTTCGTTGGTTTCTTGGCTACGTCTTTTTTTCTGGCTAAATCCGGAGGAATTCAGGGGCATAGCGTTTTTCGCTCAACATTGGAACTGCCTGCCGCACGGTGACGATCGGCGGCTTGTCACCAACTCGTTCCGCGCAAATTGCCACTAGATATTCTGATCTGGGTCGAAACTGCCAGAACTGCCAGCGCGTTGCATCGTCAGCCAACTCGGGATCAATTGCGATCTCAACGGATTGATCATGAGAATAATGAAAGCTGAACTTGTCGAGCGGCAGGGACAAACCCATGCGGCGCGCCTTGATATAGGATTCCTTGAACGTCCAGTATTCAAAAAATCTATATTGCTGTTGCTGCGCGGGCACGGCATTCAGCGCTGCGACTTCCTGGGGCGCGAAAAAGCGGTCCGCAATATCAAGCAAGGCCTCACGCGCTTCAACATTTTCTACATCTACTCCCAGCGCGCGATTCCTGGTTACTCCCAGAACAATCAAGCTGTGCGTGTGCGAAATACTGAAGGAGATGCATTCTTCCTTTGCCTCCGCATTCGCTATCTCAGGACAGCCATAAGCATTTGTGGAAAACATCCAGTCTCTGGGATGGATCGGTAGATACCGTGACAAGACAGTCCGCACCAAAGCTCGCGTTACCAGATACCGGAGCCGGTCTCTGGAAAAATAAAACCGCGATTGCTGTTCCTTTTCGGCAGGATTGAGCAATGCCCGATACTCTGACAGCAAATGCTCGTCGGTTATTTCATCGTAAAAGGCGAGCCACAAATGGATCTCTGCCGGCGTGAGCGGGATGGTGGCATTCATTCCTCCGATGTTATGTGAGTTGCGGTCCCCGCTGTTAGCATTCATGGATACATATCAATTGCTTCGCCGTCCGGGTTTCACTCGGATAGCCGAACGCATTGTTGATGTACGAGACGCCATCGATCTTCACCTGGCGATTCACATGGCTGTGTCCGTAAACGTGAAAGCTCGGGTTCAATTTCCGCAACTGGCGTTCAATCTGCACGGACCCCAGGACTGGATATAAGAACCTATGGGCACTTGGGATGAACTCCGGCATCAAATCAATACGAGGCAAAAAATGCGAGTAGGTGATAATTTTGTTGCCGGCCGTGCTGCCCTGGTCGTGATTCAATGCTGTGAAGTGCGCCGCAATGTCCTGTTCCGTAAATCCGTTCGGCCAGCGGCAGGAACAATAGTCCATCCATATCGACTTTAGCTCGTCGCTAGGTTCCCCAAAAGAGTAGTCGTACCATCCCAGCAGCGGAATGATCGAGACTCCGCGCTCGTGAAATGCCTGCATAGAAGCGCCAGTCGATTTGACCACCGCACATACCTCGTCGAACTTCTGCAATGAATTCTTTTCACGCTCTTCGCGTATCACCCACAATTCATGGTTCCCCGGAACGAACAAGACTTTTTTGAAGCGCGTGGCGAGAGTGCTAAGGCACCAATCAAGCAGCCGCCGGACGTCACTCACGTCGCCCGCCATGATAAGGACATCGTCCTTATATTCAGCAACGGATAAATTTGCGACCCACTTGGCATTCTCACTGTAGTCAATGTGGATATCTGACAAGGCAAATATTCGCATTTACGACTCATCTTTCATGTCCATCGAGAAGAAGCACACTCGTGATCACCAAATCGCTAAGTGATTGACAAGAAAAAGAAATGGTGCCGAAGAAGGGACTCGAACCCCCACACCCTTGCGAGTACATGGACCTGAACCATGCGCGTCTGCCAATTCCGCCACTTCGGCATTGAATGAGGCGCCAGACAAAACACCGGCGCTTGCGACGGGAAAATACTCATCTATTTTAATGGGTTTGCTGAAGGTGTCAAATCGGTTTGAGATTGGGATCTGCTGAGCGGGACATCGGGATATCTGGAAATCAAGTCACTCGGTGAATCTTAAGAGTCCGCTCTCACATCGAAAGTAAAGTAAACGAGTGACCGGCGCATTCCTGTAACCCGAAGACGTACGAACCAATATCATTGTCGCGATTTGCATTCAAAAGTTTAGTATTCAACGCCCACCTCGCAACCGTCAGCATCCATAGGAGATAAGAATTATGTCCACCACACTTGTTGCAGCAACTCCAGCAAAGACCAAAACGCTTGGCTACGGGGCCGAGTCGGCGAAGTCGCCGCTGGGGCCATTTTCCTTTGCGCGCCGCGAGCCGCTGCCGCAGGACGTGCAGCTTGAAATCCTTTATTGCGGCGTGTGCCACTCTGACCTGCATACGGTCCGCAATGAATGGGGCGGCACAACGTATCCGGCGGTGCCGGGGCATGAGATTGTTGGCCGAGTAACCGCCGTGGGCAGCGAGGTGAAACGCTTCAAAGTGGGCGACATTGCCGCTGTGGGATGCATGGTGGATTCATGCCGCAACTGCGCCAACTGCGAAGCCGGGCTGGAACAATACTGCGATGTGGCTTTTGTGGGCACGTACAACTCTCCGGACAAGCATCTGGGCGGCATGACGTATGGTGGCTATTCCAAAAGCATTGTGGTGGACGAATATTTTGTTTTACACGTGCCGGACAAGACGAATCTTGCCGGAGTTGCGCCGCTGCTCTGCGCCGGCATTACAACGTATTCTCCGCTGCGCCACTGGAAGGTGAGCAAAGGACAAAAGGTGGGCATTGTAGGACTGGGCGGCCTGGGCCACATGGGAGTGAAGATTGCCGCAGCCTTGGGCGCTCACGTGGTGCTGTTCACTACGTCGCCCAACAAAAAAGAGGACGCGCAACGACTGGGCGCGCATGAAGTAGTGGTCTCAAAAAATCAAAACGAGATGGAACGGCACCTTGGCAGCTTTGACTTTATTCTTGATACTGTCTCCGCACCGCACGATTTGAACGCTTACCTGACTTTGATCAAGCGCGATGGAACGCTTACGCTGGTCGGCGCGCCGCCGCAACCACCCAGTATTGAGGTCTTCAACCTGATCTTCAAGCGCCGCCAGCTCGCAGGGTCACTGATCGGCGGAATTCCAGAGACCCAGGAGATGCTGGATTTCTGCGCCCAGCACAAGCTCACGGCCGACGTTGAGGTGATTCCCATCCAGAAAATCAATGAAGCCTATGAGCGCATGCTGCGCAGCGACGTAAAATATCGCTTTGTAATCGATATGGCCTCGCTCGGGAAGTAAAAATCTAGCCCTGCGGCGCATGAAGCAGCGCAACTACTTCCCGTTCAAGCGCGGAAAAGTCAGTTGCGCCATTGTGTTTGCCGTGGACCAAATTGTCTTTACCGATCACGAAAGTTGTGGGCAGGCCAAGAACACCGCCGAAGGCATCCGCGATTTTGATGTCGCCGGGCACCACGGGATAATTCATCTGGTATTTGCGATAGAAGTTGCGCAGCTCGCCGGCATCATCTTCCACTGAAACGCCTATCACCTGTAGTCCCTGGTCCTGGTATTTCTTTTGCAGCGCGATGAACTGCGGAACTTCTTCTGCACAGGGTGTGCACCATGCCGCCCAGAAATTTACCAGTACGACTTTGCCTTTATATTTTGCAGTTTGCAGTGCGTCTCCGTTCAAGTCTGTAACAGATAGATTGGGAGCCACCTTAAGTCCGGGATTTGTGTTTGCGGGATTTTCAATAACAGATTTTACTGAAGGAGAATGTTGTCCGCGGTTCCGATGGATCCCCACGTAAACGCCCAGTGCGATTACGGCAAACGCCAGCAAGACCATTGCAGGACGCATTCGCGTGCCTATTCTCCGCTGGCCACGGGCAAGCCTTTGTCTTTCCAGTCGACGCCAAAGCTGGTAGCCAGATAGAGCACGCGCACCTTGCTGAAGCCCTCTTTCTTCAGCTCGGCAAACGCCGGACGAATATTAGGGCAGTGGTCCCAGGGACAGCAGCCACAGTAGATGACTATCGGCATATCTTTCCGCACCGATGCAACGCGAGCACGCAGCGCCGCCATTCCGTCTGGCTTGCTCACCGGCCCAATGTAATCAGAGCCGGGAATGTGGCCTTGAGCATAAAACGACTTGGGGCCTACATAAAGCACTGCGGGCTTCTGCGCTCCGGGAGTCTTCATGGCCAGAACCAGTTCGTCAGGCTGTATTTGGCTGGCGGCCGGCAAATCGTCGTCCGGCTTGGCCACAGGTCGCCCCGCGGCAAATGCCACAGCCGCACCCACTGCAGAAAGCAAAGCCAGGCGCAGAGTCAGGGTGCGGAGCGTACTAAATCCGGACTTCATAAGGGACGCCACCTCTTTATTAAGCGTGCGAAAAAATCTTAATTGCCCATTGAAGGGTACGTCAATCGTGCCGTTCGTGGTTAAAAGCAGGTTCGTTGCAACAGATCGACGGAACAAAAGCGCCTCTTGGCGTGAGCCAGAAGGCGCTAGACAAGTGACGCAAAACAATAATCAATGCACAGTAAACGTGGCAGTGCTCTGGAAGAGTTTACCCGCGGTGTTCCAGGCATTCACAGTAAGGTTGTGCGTTCCAGCAGCTTCCGGCGCTGATCCGGTGAGAGTGCCACTGCTGGAAGAGGCAACAAGTTTGCTGTCAATGTAAGCCTTCATTGCGGAAATCGTTGCCGTTCCCCCGTTGGCTGCCGCTGAAATGGCAACCGGTGAAACGACGGTTGAGCCTTGTGTTGGCGCACATATATGAATTCCCGCAGAAGTAGGCGCGCTGCATGGCGCTGTGGACGGAACGGTGAAATTCACGATTGTCTGGTAGACCTTGTCATTGGAGTCCCAGGCATTTGCCGCCAGTTGATAGCTGCCCGGAGGCTCAACAATGGTGAAGTTAAGCGTATTGGTTTCTGAGCTGGCTACCTGCGTCCCATTGAAGTAGGCCTTAATTGCCACAATTGGAAATGGGGTTCCATTGGCAGAGATTGAAGCGGGCACCGCCGACTTTACTGACGATCCGGGGGTTGGCGAGCAGACGTGAACGGCCGCGTTTGCAAAAAATGGGCAATCACTGGCTGACGTGGTATTGCGGAATACAAAGAGATTTCCGTCGTCACCGCCCGCCGCTGCGATGTCGGGTTTGTTGTCACCATTGAAATCGGCCACTACCGCAGCGGCGGCCGTTCCGTTGCCGTCCCCGGCCAGATAGATCGGCCCATTCCACGCGCCTTTACTCTGCTGCGTGAAGACGGCAAACGCGCTGACTGTTGTCGGTTTTTGTGAATAGGCAAGGGGCAAAACCACGCTGTGCAGGCCGGTGCCTTGCAGATCGCCTTCGGCAGCTTTCTGGCCCACCTCTATATAGAGGGGATCCACATTCAGCTTGGTCATGGTAAAACTTCCACCTCCATTGTTCGCCAGCAGGATTACTCCCGACTCAGTTGGGCTGACATCTTTGGTAAATGGGACCATGAGGTCAGGACGGCCAGTAGCGTTGAAGCCGACGGTATTTGCTCCGAGCAACGTGGCGGCCATGGAGAAGATGGTGACCGGCGCGCTATAGGTTCCATCGGGCTGCGCAAAAAAGATCACAACTGAGTTTCCATTCATGATCGCTGCAATATCGTCCAGCCCGCTGTTGGTTCCTCTATAGTCGGCCGCTGATACTCCTGTAATTTGTGAACCGGCAGGACCTTGGATAGTTCGCTCAGAAAAAGTCCCAAAATGGTCATTGGCAAGCAGGGTCATGGTTGACTGTCCATAGGAAACAATCAAGCTAAAGAGTGAGTTTCCACTGACTGCCCTAAGATAGCCGATGGAATCGGGGCAAGCGGGCAGAGGATAATCCACATGCGGCTTGAAAGTTTTATCGCCATTACTAAAAAGGATGGAAACGCTTGATGGCACCTGTGTCAGCGGAGAATTGGGCGAGTTGCCGCAGTTGGCCGTGGCAATGTCTGGTGAGCCGTCCTCGTCGAAATCGGCGGAGACCACTGCATTTGTGGCGTTGCCGCCAGTCAAATACGTGGCCGATGGGGACGCGGGAAAATTGCCATTCCCGTCATTCAGGAAGACACTCACCATGTTGCTGGCGGCCTGTGTTGTGATCAGGTCAGGCTTTCCCACCTGGGACAACTTCACCTGAAAAATGTCATTTGGGGTGTTCGGGCTGCTGTGGACCGACGGCTGAAATGAGACCTGGGCAAAACTCGGTGTCGCAAACACCAGCGCGGTTGCAAGCAATGCCAGCGCGGCACAAAACGAACTAGAACTAGAGAAGAAGACGTTACGACAAGAAGCGGAACGCATGTGAACCTCAGAACCAGGGGAAACCAGTTGCTTGAGGGACTGACGACCAGCCGTGTTGCTGGATAAGAATCAGCAGGCAGATGCGGGGTTGCTGCATAAAATAACAATCTCGCCTTAACACTTTTGTTTGTGTTCTCAAAAAAGCATTTCGTCCCCATCTTCTGATTGGCGCGGTACCATGCGGTGAATCGGCCAGGATTAAGCGGCTTCAGTACTTTTCTCTCTGCTGCGCAATGTGCGGAAGGTGATGGAATAGCGCAGCTCTTTTACGGGAGGGATGCTGTGCTGGAATCTCCAGCGCACCGGACTGCGCATCAGGTAGATGGAACGGCGCTCAAGGGTAAGCGCAACGGGCTTGCCTTCCGCCTTGTATGGCTTAAAGCGCATTCGCGATGTGCTCGCCAGTGAAATGCCGATGATGGTGTCAAACTGTGGCGCGTCGCGATGCCAGCCGATTGGCGCACCGGGAGAATACTCCGTCACCATGCCTTCGACGAGTGCTGCGGCAGAGATGCCGGCAAATTGCGCCGCACGCTCCTGCACGGGCGACAGAAATTCCGGAAAGCTTTGAGTAGGCGTAGCCCGACGCGTGGTGAAGTCATATTCCAGACCGAATTCCAAGACCCGACGCCGAGCCGTATAGCCATGAAAATCGAATTCCTGAAATGGCAGATCACGGAAGATATTCATCAGGTCCGCTTCTTCTGCTTCGCTCAGAAAGTCAGGCTGGTAGAGGAGACCTTCCGGCAGATTGTCGATGGGGAAAAGTGTGCCAGAGGTGAGAGATGAGCCCATGTATTAATAGATGCAGGCAGGTCGGCGATGGTCATCGCGAAAGCCATTCGCCTCGTTTTGGTTTTTAGAAAGCCAGTGTGTACAGATTCGTAAGGTAGTAAGCTTCTCCTCGTAATCCCAAAGCCGCATTCCCTTTTGGTTTCAACATCTACTCTGCTTCTCTATACACTTCAAA
>JBAVLE010000379.1:0-2331 GCA_049688735.1 Candidatus Angelobacter sp.
GCCTGGTACCCGGCGGCATGCAGTTCACGGACTTCCGCGCCGCTTTCGATCCCGCTTTCCGCCACGCGAAGCACGTGGTTGGGAATGATCTCTGCCAGATCGATCAACGTATCCAGGCTTACCTGAAAGGTTTTGAGATTGCGGCTATTCACACCGATGATATCCGCGCCGCCCTCAAGCGCGCGCTTCAACTCTTCTTCATCATGCACTTCGCAGAGGGCATCAAGTTCAAGAACTCGCGAGTAATCCAGCAAACGGCGAAACGTAGCGTCGTCCAGCGCGGCCAAAATCAAAAGGACGGCGTCGGCATGATGAGCGCGGGCCTCAGTGATCTGAAATTCATCAATGATGAAATCTTTACGCAGGCACGGCAGATCGGTAGCCGCAGAGGCCTCCATAAGGTTAGCCAACGATCCGTGAAAAAATTCTTCGTCGGTAAGCACCGACAAAGCTGAGGCTCCGCCACGGGCAAGCTGGTTGGCCAGCGTTCCCACGGGAAACGTACCGCGAATGGTGCCCTTGGAAGGAGAAGCTTTCTTTAGCTCACCGATCACGGCTGGTCCTAGCTGTGACATAGCAAACAGCCGTTTGCGGAAACCACGCGGCGTATGCGCCGCAGCCGCTTTTTCCAGCGGGCGCACCTGTGCCGACCTTTTAGAGCGTTCAACGCGCTCACGGGTGGCGGCAAGAATCTGATCCAGCGTAGTCATGGCAAGCAGCAGATTCAAGTATATGGGTTTGTAGGAAGAAACCGAAGAGGAAAAGCCGTGGCAGAGCGCGAAAATCCTGAATCTAGTTTACGCGCCAACCCAGCCACGCACCCACTAATCTTGCAGCGGCGCTGGCAATACAAAAGTTTTTGAGCAGTTGACGATCTATCTTATCCCGCAGGTTCCAGAATCGAATGCCTGTTGCCACCAGATGAGGGATAAAGAAAGACGACCGCTTCCTTTGTCCCGACGCTCAAGGCCAGTAACGGGGCGTAAGGGCGCTGCCGATGCCGAAGCCGGAGAGCGGCGCGATTGCGGGAACAAAAGCAGAGCATTGCTCATTTTGCGGGCGGGAGTGACGGCGTGAACTGGGCAATATCGTAAATGCCGAATTGCTTCTCCAGTTCGGTTACCTTGTCCACGGCCATGTCAAAGCCATCGCCGCCAAAGGTCTTGCGTTCAATGCCTTCAAACTGCTCACCCATGGCGTCATACTCATGCTTGCTGACGATCTTGTGTAGTGCAGGGAACAGCACCGTATCTTCTCGCGCTTCATGCGGCCGATACATGCGGTTGAACGCCGCCATCAACGTGCGTAGCGTCTCATTGTCTCCGCTCTTGGCTGCGGCCGTGATTCTTTCCGTCACGCGTCGTCCCATTGCATGCTGCGCCCGCAGGTTGGTGGTCAATTCAATCAGCTTACCTGCCTTTTCAAAGCGCGGAAAAATATGGTCCTCCTCCAGCTTCTCGTGGTAGTCCTCAATAAAGTTCTTGATGATGCCTGCTGCGTTGGTCACAACAGCCGGGTCGAAGTTTTCATTGGCCTGGATGCGCCGGAGGGTTTCGTCATAGATCAGCAGAACGCGATTGAGCACGCCATGCTCACGCATCAGGTCTTCATTGGTGGAAACGTCTTCTTCCGCTTCTTCTTTTTTCTTGGCGGCCTTTTTGGGAGCTTTCTGTTGAGCCAGCACTGAAAGAGGCACCAAAAGGGAAGAGCCGGCCAAGGTGGAAGTTCCAATTAGAAAATCGCGGCGTGATGTTTTCATTGTTTGGCTCCTCAATGCGAATGCGCGTTGCCTATCGGTCGCACCCGCATAAACAATATAACTCCCACAGAATGTTGCCCGTAAATAGGGGTAAGAAAATCCGGTTTGCCATAAAACGTGACCTGCGCGCCCAGAGCGGTTGAGAGACCCGGGACCAGCGGGAAGTCGCGGTCGTATCCTGCGGTGTAAGCTTGAATGCGGGCCAGAAATCGCTCATCGAATCCCGGCGGCTCGGCGTGCTTGCCCAGCAGCAGTTCGCTGGTGCGGTCGACATTTTCGATTCGTGTCCATACGTGGTTGTGCTGGGCAAACTGCAATGTGGATTCGGCCAGATAGCCGTTAGCGATCTGCCCGTTCTGCAATGTGCGATTGCGGCCCCACAACAGCGTGGAAGCCCAGCTTCCTTTTGTGAAGGGCCGGTTGAAGCTAACGGATGCGGTCATGCGTTGAACGTCGTCGCCCGGATGCAATTGCTCAGGGCTGGCGAGATGAGCAAAAGAATATTGCGCGCTCCAGTTCTGGCCCGGCTGCACTGTGAGGCGTGTCGACCATGAATCGATAGCGCCTGAATC